>CAZGVK010000048.1:0-35659 GCA_964529095.1 uncultured Elusimicrobia bacterium | reverse complement strand
TGAATTTATGGCGGCGAGGCGCCCGTCTGGCAAGGCGCGAAGAGCGAGCATACCGCTAGGTATGTGAGCGATGAGCAACGCAGCCAGGCGGGATGCATCGGCGTTATAAATCGCTCATTTATTTCGTTACACTTCCTAAGGACTGACCCGCCGAGCACTTGCCGTCGCGCTCCGTTCCGGCTATCCTTAAATTCAAGAAATGATCTGCTCAAACTGCGGCATACGCGAAGCGGCGGTTCTCGTTCAAACTTTAGTGGGAAACCACTTCGCAAAGGCCGCCCTGTGCTCGACCTGCGCCGGACGCCTCGAACCTGACATGGAGCTTGATGCGATCATGGAGGCGCTCGCCGCCTTGCGCACGCGTGCGCAACCGGGCCGTTGCCCGACCTGCCGCATTTCCTTTGCGACATTCAAGAACACCGGGCGGTTCGGCTGTCCCAACTGTTATGAGCACTTCCTGCCCCAGGTGAGAGACCTCCTGCCGCGCGTGCACGCGGGTGCCTACCATCACCGCGGAAAAACCCCGAGGCGGCGCTGATGCAGCTGCATAACATGTTGCGATTTAAGACTGCCTGGGCGGAGGCAACTGGGCCTCAGCACGAGGTCGTAATGTCCACGCGCGTGCGGCTCGCGAGGAACCTGCGCGGGCCCTTCCCGGCACACAATGGCCCGCACACGCTAAAGAAAACGCTTGACCATGCGTTCTACGCGGCGAAGCTTGCGGGCATAAAGAACGCGGCGTTCTTTAAGATGTCCGATCTCGACGAAACCGACCGCGAGTTTCTCGTGGAACGCCACCTTGCGAGCCCGCTGCTGGCGGCGCATCCAGCACAGCGCGGCCTCGTCGTCGGAGACAATGAGACGATCGTCATCATGGTCAACGAGGAGGATCATTTCCGCCTGGCAACTCTCCTTCCCGGCCAGCAGTTGCGCGCCGCGCATGCAGGCGTCGACCGTCTCGACGACCGTCTGTCCATGATCCTCGACTTCGCCTTCCGCGATGATCTTGGCTTTCTGACCGCCTGCCCAACCAATCTGGGAACGGGCATGCGTGCCTCATGCCTCGTTCATCTTCCGGGATTAGTGATGACCGGAAGCATTGGAAAACTGCTTGACGGCCTCGGCCGCGAGGGGCTCATCGCTCGAGGATTGCATGGAGAAGGCACGCGTGTCATCGGCGATATTTTTCAGATATCGAACGCAACCGGATTTGGACGCACCGAGAGCGAAATGCTCGTGGCACTCGAAAAATCCGTCGTCTCGATCACCGCGCGCGAAAATGAGGCGCGCGCGTTTCTATCCACAGGCCCGGCCAAGATCCGCCTCGAAGATGAGGTGCATCGCTCTATCGCCTTGCTCGGCTCGGCGCGCCTGCTGCCTTTCGAGGAGTGCCAACACAATCTCTCGAGATTGCGGCTCGGGCTCGCGCTGAGCTGGAAGCTGCCTGCGGAACTCTCGGTCGTCAATGAGCTCACTTTATCCACCCAGCCCGCTCATCTAGACCTCCTCGCGCAGAAAGAGCTCTCCACCTTGGACCGCGACGCGCTGAGGTCCGCCCTCGTGCGCCGCAAGCTGAAAACGGGATGACGCAAGCCGTCCCTGCGGCCTCCGTGCTAGAATGCGGCATGGTTAACATCAAACACGCCAAACTTAAAGCCTGGGTCGATGAGGTTGCAATGATATGCACCCCCGACGCCGTTGTCTGGGTGGATGGCTCCGAAGCTGAAAAGAAGCGCCTTGAAAAGCGCGGCGTTGCGCGTGGTCAGTTAATCCCCCTTGATCCGGAGAAGTTCCCGAACTCCTTCTACAGCAGATCCAACTCCAACGACGTCGCCCGCACCGAGCATCTGACCTATATCTGCACCAAGGACAAAGAGGCCGTCGGCCCGACCAATAACTGGATGTCGCCTGAAATGGGCTATCAAAAAGCCCGCGATATACTCAAGGGCTCGATGAAGGGACATACTTTATATGTCATCCCGTTTTCGATGGGGCCCATCGGCTCCCCCTTCTCCAAAATCGGCGTCGAGCTTACCGACTCCATCTACGTGGTGCTCAATATGCGCATCATGGCGCGAATCGGTCAACGGGTGCTCGACCAACTGGGAGTCGACGGGGATTTCGTCAAATGTCTTCATTCAAAAGCCGACCTGGACGTTAATAAGCGCATGATCCTCCATTTCCCCGAGGATAATACGATATGGTCCGTCGGCTCGGCCTACGGCGGCAACGCGCTGCTCGGCAAAAAATGCCTTGCTCTGCGCATCGCTTCGTGGCAGGCGCGCAAAGAAGGCTGGTTGGCCGAACACATGCTTATCATCGGCGTGGAACAAGGCGGGCGGACAGAGTATCTGGTTGCCGCCTTCCCCTCGGCCTGCGGCAAGACCAATCTCGCCATGCTGATCCCCCCGGAGGGTCTTCGCAGCAAGGGCTACAAGATATGGACCATCGGCGACGACATCGCCTGGCTGCGCATCGGGCCGGATGGACGCCTATGGGCCTGCAATCCTGAGGCCGGCTTCTTCGGCGTCGCCGTCGGCACGAACTCCACATCCAACCCCAATGCGATCAAGACCGTTGCGAAGGACACTATTTTCACGAACGTCCTTCTGGGCGACGACCTCAGCGTATGGTGGGAGAATGGCGAGGGCGCGCCGCCGGCCTCGGGCACTAACTGGGAAGGAAAGCCCTGGAAGCCCGACTTCAAGGACAAGGACGGCAAGCCGCTTCCGGCCGCCCATCCAAACAGCCGCTTCACGGCGCCCGCCGGACAATGCCCCTCGATTGCGCCCAACTGGGAAGATCCCAGCGGCGTTCCGATCTCCGCCATCATATTCGGCGGCCGCAGAGAACGCCTAGCGCCGCTGGTATTTGAGTCATTCAATTGGAACCACGGCGTCTATGTGGGCGCTACCGTCGCCTCCGAGCGTACAGCCGCCCAGACCGGCGAGGTTGGCGCGGTCCGCCGCGACCCGATGGCCATGCTGCCGTTCTGCGGCTACAACATGGGCGAGTACTTCGGCCACTGGCTCGCGATGGGCGCCAATATTCCCCATCCTCCAAAAATATTCCATGTCAACTGGTTCCGCAAAGATGTGAACGGAAAATTTCTATGGCCCGGCTACGGAGAGAACCTGCGTGTTCTTGAGTGGATCCTCGCCCGCGCGCGCGGCGAAGGCGAGGCTGAAAAAACCCCCATCGGCTGGTTGCCGACCAAGAATGCCCTCGATCTCTCCGGCCTCAACCTGCCCGCCGACGCGCTCGATGAGCTCTTAGCCGTCAATCCCGAAGAGTGGCTCGCCGAACTCGCGGGAGTAAAGTCCTTTTTCGCGCAGTTCGGCGCGAAGCTTCCGAAAGAGCTGATGAACCAGTTCAAAGCTCTCAAAGACCGCATCCGGACTTTAGTAGCGGTTTAAATACCCGGCTGAGCACGCCAGCGGTCGACGCCCAACGTTCCCCATACAACATGTAACCATCCAGACCCCGTGGGACGAGGGCGTGGCGGATCTCGAGGACGTGTGCATGAAGCCCCTTGAGGAATTCCTCGGAAGAGAGGCCCGGTTTGCGTAGGCCGACATAGAAGGTTGCGTAGCCCTTTTGCCAATCGACGGGCGTTCCGAGGACGTCATAAGGAGTCTCGGCGACGAGAGGAACAGCCGCGTGTGGACCGCGCCGCTGCGCGGGCGCTTCCGCTCGAAGAGCGTCCAGTGCAGCTCAGCGTGGCCGCGGCCTTCGGGAGTTTCTCGCGCGGCCTTGTAGACTTGCTCCGAATCCCAGACGATCAAGGCGAACTCATCGGCAATCCCCGTAGGATTGGACGCCGACGGTACGGCCGGAAGATGGGATATTGCACAAATATTTTAACACTTTTATTGTTGCATATCGACGGCACATATCGCCCTTGACGGCCATAGCGCCTCCTGTTACACTTAATCTGTCGGGCGGCATGTTCGACGGTCCTTCGCATGGGACCAAAGTCAATTCGGGCCCTGGTCTTTTAAAAACGGATCGGGGTCGTTCTTTTGTGGAAGGCGCAGTTCGGAGGCATCTGAGGCGGAAACGTCAAGGAGGGTCCATGTCTATCCAGTCGAGCGGTGAGTACCAGGATCGCGGACTCAAGTTGCTCTTGGCCGACAACGCAAAGGAAGCGCTTGCAGTCTTCGAGGAAGGCGCGCTTAAATTCCCCTGCGACGCGGATCTAAACCTAGGGCGGGCGTTGACGCTCAATCGTCTAGGCGAGTTCGTTCAGGCAAGCAGAATCCTTGAGAGTTTGCGTGGGACATCCACGCAGATTGAAGATGTGCTCACAGGTCTAGTCGAGGCGTATCTGGGGCGCGGGTTGGCCGTGCATGCCCTGGCGGCGGCGCACGATGCGCTGAATGGCCCGGCGCGTCATGACGCCGAAACCTTATGCCGTCTGGGGCGTGTGTTTTATCAAAGAAAACTCTATACTGAGGCATTGCCGTTTTATGAGCGAGCCGCAGCGCTCTCGCCAAAATGGGGCGAGTCATGGTTTGGGCTCGGCGCGTGTCAGTGGGCGCTGTGCCGCCCTGCGGGGGCGGAAGCGGCATTGCGGCGCGTCATTGAACTTGAGCCGAAAGACTGGCAGGCGCGGCAATTTTTGGGCTGCGTGTTGCATGACCTGGGACGCAAGAGTGACGCGCTGGAGATGCTCGAAGCGGTGCCGCTGAACGTTTCCTGGCAGAAGCCTGCTTTAGAACGCATGGTCGCGATGTCCTGCTGGCCTCGGGATGTGAAAAAAAGGGAACAGATGGAGTCGCTGTGGAGAGAGGTGATGGTTGGCGCCGCGGGTCGAGGGGCAATGGACCTGCTTGAAGAAGTGAGCCGAAAAATGGGATTTAAGCCGTAAGGCAGATCAATGAGAGGACGCGGAGGATACCACCGGAAAGACGGGGAAAAAAATTCCAAGAAGGAAGATTTTCTCGAAGGCAAGCTTCAACACAAAGGACGCTTCGGCTTCCTTCTCTCAGAGGTCGTCGGCACGGCGGATGCCTACATCAGCGGACCCACGCTCGGCCTCGCCATGGATGGCGACCGGGTAAAGGTTCGCCTCGTTGGTGAGATAAAGGGCAAGCGCAATGGCGAAATTGTCTCGGTGCTCTCCCGCGCGCGCAACACTCAAGTCGGGTTCCTGCGCAAGGCAGGACAGCATTGGACCGTCGTGCCTGAAGGCGCTGATGAGTCTCGCGCTTTGGCAGTGCTTGGCTTTTCTCCCGACGCGGGGATGCCTGAGCCGGGAGTTCTCGTTGCGCTCAAGATTGAGCGCTGGCCGACTCTAAATGCTCCTCCGGGCGGCACTGTGACAAAAATTCTAGGCAAGGCGAATGATCCCGCCGTGCGCCTGAGCGCCGCTCTTGCCGCAAAGGAAATAGATACCGTGTTCCCTGCTGAAGCCATACGCGAAGCTTCGGCCCTGCCGCTCGACCCGACCCCTGAACAGTGGGATGGACGCCGGGAACTGTTTTATCTGCCGGTGTTCACTATTGACGGCGCTGACGCGAAGGATTTCGACGACGCCGTTTCTCTTGAAGAACTGCCCGGCGGCGGCTGGCGGCTTGGCGTACACATCGCCGCCGTCGCTGAGTATGTTAAGCGCGCCTCGGCAATTGATACGGAAGCGGTTAAGCGCGCGACAAGCGTGTATTTACCCGGGCGAGTGATCCCGATGTTGCCTCCGGAACTTTCCGACCATTTGTGTTCGTTGCGCCCCGACGTGCCGCGCTTGACGCTCACTTGTTGGCTTGATCTCGATGAACACGCAATGCCCGGGAAAGTCGAAGTTCAAGAGACCGTCATTCGATCGGCGCGCCGTTTTACCTATGAAGAAGTGCAAAAAATTCTAGACGGGCAAATAGTTGGGCGCGTAACATCGGAAGTGAACGCCGTGGTTGTAAAGATGGGCGCTCTCGCCAAAAAAATGACGGCGGTACGCCTGCGCCGCGGCGCACTCGACTTCATGACAACGGAATACCATGTCAAGATGGATGCGCAAGGCCTGCCGCTGCTGGTAATCAAGAGCCCGCGTCTCGACAGCCATCGCTTGATCGAAGAGTTCATGATCGCGGCCAATGAGGCTGTCGCCCGGACGCTGTCAAAGAACAAAGCTCCCTTTATACGCCGTCTTCATGAGACGCCCGATCCCGTGCGCCTTAGCGCGCTCCAGGAAGAGTTGGGCCAACTTGGCATCATCTCCAAGACATCCCTCGTCGCGCATCCGGCCGAAGGCCTGCAAAGCCTGCTCGCGGCAGCAGTCGGCCATCCATTCGAAGAGACGGCCAATATTTCGGTCATACGAAGTCTCAAGCAGGCGCGCTATTCCTCCGAGGCAGGCGGCCACTTTGGTCTCGCTTCGAAAGACTACTGTCATTTCACATCGCCGATCCGCCGCTACCCCGATCTCGTTGTGCATCGCGCTATCAAAGGCCTTCTCTCTGGAGACAGGGCGACTTATGTGCAGGGTCTTGATCTTGAAGGACTCGCCGGACACTGTTCCGAACGAGAGCGCGGCGCCGCCGAGGCCGAGCGCAAAGCCGTGGATATGGCGCGCGCTTCTATTCTCGGCCGCTCCGTCGGGCAGGAATTCGAGGGTGTCGTCATCAATGTGACCGCGGTGGGCGCCTTTGTGTCCCTGCCCGAGTCAGGGGCTGTCGGCCTGTGGCGCGGCGCCAATGCGACGATAGGCCAGCGTCTAAGGGTTCGATTGACGGGCGTCGACGAGGCCCTTGGCCGCATCGAATTTGAGCCCGTAAAAAACTCATTGCCGAACCATATTCGCATTACGCACCGGCAACACAAGAACAAGCGCCGCCGCCGTTGATTTTCAGCATCACGCACGACGTCATCATAATCCTGCAATATCGTCGTAACAGGCCCCGAGCACACTCTGCATGCTGGTTTTCCGGGATAGGAGTACACCGAGATGGATATCATGATGGCCGCCATCGCTGGTCATGGGAACAATCCTGTGTTGGCGTCACGCGGAGGAATGCTGTTCGCTCTGTTCGCGGGGATTGCGGGCATGATATTGCTGATCGTTGCCTCGAGAATAATTTCAAGCCCCCCCAACGCATCGTCCAAGACGGGGAACGCCCGCTCTGAGTGAGGCGTTGAGGCTGCTTTAGAGTTGGCGCCCAATAACCACGTTTTTTGCATGCCGATGCTTCTCTCCAACTGCGTTGCTCGACATCAAAAAATCACGAAGTTGTTATTGCGTCAACTCTTATTAGCTGATACAGGCATGCGGCCCGTTTTCTGGTCCTGCCATCCCTCCTGATTTTATAGAAGGAACTATTCTAGAATGGGTGGGTCGCATAGGGCTGGAGGCTTACCCATGAACAAAACAGTCGGGTTTCTGCTGTCGCTTGGTCTAGCTGTTCCGGCTTCCTCTTTGGAAGTCACCGTCTACAATTCAAATCTTGGTCTCATTAAGGAGACACGCCCATTCACTCTCAAGAATGGCGTCAACTCGGTTCAGGTCGTCGATGTCGCGGCAAAAATAGATCCCACGAGCGTTCATTTCAAGTCGCTCACAGCGCCCGAGTTTGTGTCTGTGCTTGAGCAGGACTTTCGCTACGACCTGATCAGTCAGGAGAAAATACTTGAGCGCTATATCGGCAAGGAGATCGAGCTTCAGCGCTACGGTCTCAATGGCGACCGCAAAGAGATCCTAAAGGGGACCTTGTTGTCCGCCGCAGGCGGGCGCGTGATGAAGGTTGGCGACAAACTTATTCTCAATCCGCAGGGCGAAGCAATCCTGCCCGAGCTTCCCGAGGGCTTATTGACGAAGCCGACCTTGATGTGGTTGCTCAACGCGCGCAAAGCGGGCGAGCATCAAGGCGAGATATCATATTTAACCGGCGGCTTATCCTGGAGCGCTGATTATGTCCTTGTCATAGACAAAGATGATGCAAAGGCCGACTTGAACGCATGGGTGACGGTCATCAACAACTCGGGCGCCACATACAAGGACGCCAAGCTTAAGCTCGTCGCGGGCGACCTGAATCGCGCGCCGGTCTCGATGCCGGGTCGCCGTGGTATGGTGGCTAAATCTTCCATGATGATGCTCGCCGAGGCGGATGATGGCATGACGGAGAAGAGCTTTTTTGAGTACCACATGTACAGCCTTGGTCGCCTGACAACTGTGGCCGATAACGCATCGAAGCAAGTGGAGATGGCTTCGGCGGCGGGAGTTCCGGTGCGCAAGCTATTCACCTATGACGGTGTCCAGAATGTCCAATGGAACAACTTCGGGGATGTGGCTTATTGGGATCCAAGCTATGGCTTATCCTCAGGGAAAAAGATCTCGGTCCATTTTGAGTTCAATAACAAAAAAACGGATGGTCTCGGAATTCCGCTTCCAAAAGGTCGCGTGCGTGTCTACAAGAAAGATGACGACGGATCCCTGCAACTTGCGGGAGAGGACGCAATCGATCACACGCCGAAAGATGAGAAGGTGCGCGTGAAGATGGGCGAATCTTTCGACATGGTCGGCGAGCGCAAGCGCGTCAACTTCACCTCCGACATCAACAAGCGGCGCTTCGAGGAAACATTCGAGATCAAGCTGCGCAATCATAAGGATTCCGATGTGGAGGTAACCGTCGTCGAGCATCTCTACCGCTGGACGAACTGGAAGGTCGCTGACGCGTCCGCGAAATGGGTGAAGCGCGACGCTCAGACTATTGCATTCACGGTGACGGTGAAAAAAGACGGCGAGGCCGTCGTGACCTACACAGTAAAATATTCCTGGTAGGTTTAATTTCCCATGCGCCTGCTTGCCGTCATGTTCGTTATCGCCTCAAACGCCGCGGCGAAAGAGGCCCCCTTGGTTCTGTCGCAGACGGGGCTCTATCGAGATATCGTTTCTAAAACGGTCGATCCTTTAAACGCGGAGTTCGAGCCCCAGTTTCCGCTCTGGACGGATGGCGCGGCCAAGAGGCGCTGGATCCGCATCCCTGCGGGAACCCGGATCGATATAAATGACATCGATCGATGGGTATTCCCAATCGGCACGAGATTTTGGAAAGAGTTCTCCTTCCGCGAAAACGGCAACGCGGCGACTCCGCGTCGTGTGGAGACGCGCTATATCGAAAAAACAGGAGTGGATGACTGGCTTTTTGCGGCCTATGTCTGGAATGAAGATGAACTGGATGCGGCCTTGGCGCCAAAGGCCGGGATCAAAGACCATTTCCCGATCGGATCCGGTGCGCGTCATGATATTCCCGGGCTCAGCGCCTGCGTGCGCTGTCATACCCGCGGCGGCGACCGCGTGCTGGGCTTTGACGCGATCCAACTCTCCGCCGAGCGCGATGGGCTGCCGACGAAGGGTTTGACTCTCCAGAGCTTGGCCGCAAGCGGATTATTGACGCGAACGCCCGAGCGTCAACCACGAATATTCGCATCCTCATCCGCTGCTCGGCGCTCGATGGGCTACGTTCACGGCAACTGCGGACATTGCCATAATCCTCAGGGAGGCGCCGGTTTTACGGAGCTCTTTCTCCGCCATCAGATCGAAGGAGTGGGGCGTGAGGCGGATGAGCCAGCCTATGCGACTACGGTCAACAAGCGGACCCGGTTCTTTCAGATTCCGGGCCAATCGGAGACTTATCGCATCAAGGCAGGCGGCCCATCTGCGAGCGCAGTTTTATACCGAATGCGGCGCCGTGGTGATTCGCAAATGCCCCCTATCGGCAGCAAAATTGTGGACAACGAGGCTACAGATATTGTTTTGCAGTGGATACAAGGCCTTCTGCCCTGAATTTGAACTCTTTTCTAAAAGCCGCGGACATCAGGGTGTTTGGTTTTTATTGGGAAGCACGAGGCAAAACGCTAATTTCTCTGTTATAATCAGCCAAATGAGCAAGTCAAAAGCTTCCCTTGGCCGTGGGCCAAATCTCCTGGGTTTTCCCGTCTCCTCCCTCCCTTGACAAGCCGGGGGGCCGGGGCTACCCTAACCTCATGCGTATGAAGTCCCCTCCCTTCAAAGCGCTGCTCCCTCTATTATTTGGGCTTATCGCTGCGGCGCCGCCCGCCCCCAAGTTCCTCCTCGACTTCCGGGCCATATGCCCATTTGATGCCTCGCTCTGCCTGGACTACGACACGCTGAGCGCCGAGCTCAATGCAGAGGCTGGCCGGAAGCTGGGCAGCGTCCGGGTCTCCAGCCTCAACGGGAAGCTCATCGACATGGTCCGGCGCACCGACGAAGTCGTCTACCGACAACCGGGGCTGAAGATCGAGGCACAGGCTGTCAGGGTGAGCGTTTACGGCGGCCTCGAGCTCCTTCGTCAGAAGGTCAATATGCTGAGCCGCGATTCGGCTCCCGATGAAAAGATCCGGCTCTATCAGAACCTCATGACCGAAGAGCGGCGCGCCGATGAGTTGATGGCCGACCTCAACGGCCCCGCGCTCTCCGGCGCGGCGCAACAGGCCGCCGCCGGGCGGTTTACCGCTCTCAATGCGGATGCCACCCGAACCTGGGAGGAGGTCAGGGCTTTCGCGCTGAACGTCGATCGCCTCGGCAGTCCGCTCAATTACCAAAAGAATATAAAGCTGGGCCTTTCCGGAAAGCTGGTGGCGGAGTCCATCAATCCCCTGCAGGAGCGCGTGGCGGGGCTGAGAGACAGGCTCTTGAAGATCAAGCAGGCCTTCGGGAGCGTGAGCCCGGACTGGACGACGAGCGAGACCGCCGCGTACGAGGCGGTGAAGGGGGTTGCCGCTCGTTTGGCGGAGCAGGGCCTCGACCGGGATATCTTCGAGCATAAGGCCGCTCAGTATCTGCCGAACTCCGAAGTCGTCGCAAGGCCGCAGCCTCCGAACGAACGTCCCATTTCTGCCGGCGTCGATTTAGAGCGCTATCACGGCAATCTCACGGTCAGTTCCAAAATACTTCTCGACAACCGGCCCCCGCCCGAGGTCGCCAAGCCCACGGCGCCGCTGCCGCCCCGGAATTTATGGCAGAAGCTGACCGGCGCCTTTCCCCTTTTCTGGGGCGACCGGGACGCCTTTCCCGAGGAGACCAAGAAGATCGCCAAGCTGCGCGCTGCGGGCAAGACGGCGACCATCGGCGACCCGGGCGGCCGTGCCCAGTATGTTTTCCCCCAAACGGGCGGCACCTGCGCCCTGGCCGCCCAGGCCCAGATCTACGCGGAGGCTCATGGCATCAAGCCGACGCGCGCGGCCATGGAGCAGATCGAGGCCGAGTTCTTCGTCAAGGCCAGCGTGACCAAGCAGTTCAACGGCAATTCCGACGACCCCAATCAGCGCTGGAACGGCGACGGCACAAATGTCGAAAATATCGGCAACATGCTGGACACTCCGATCAAGAAGCACTATCTTGCGAAGGATGAGGAGCTTTTCGCGGCCGTCTCGCGCGGCAAGATGGTCATGATCGTGGCCAATGCCGGCCTGCTTTGGAACGATAAACGGCGCATGTCCAAGGGACATGCCGTCGTGGTCACGGGCGCGGAGGTCGATTCGGCCGGCGCCCTGCTCGGCTACTACATCAACGACACCGGGACCAATGAGGCCGCCCGCTTCGTCAGCGCGAAGCAATTTCTGCCCGCGTGGCAGACTCTTGGCAGCGTCTTCATCGAGCCTCTATGACGAGAATACTCCAGCTTCTGAGCGCGCTCCTGCTGATTGCTGCCTGCGCCAAGCCCGCAAATCCTCCGGTCTCGGCGGCGCAGAGGGAGGCCGCGGAAGCTGAGGACCTGAAGTTCTCAACTCGTCTCAGCGAGACGATCCGAGGCGCCCGCGCGGGCGGACCCTGCTCCGCCTTCGTCGCCGTGGAGTGGCCCGAGGGTTTCCCGGTGCCGGCGGAAGCGTCGCAGGGCCGGCGGTTTAAGATCTTCTTCTACCCGATGAGCGACTTTCCCGGCGAGCCGAGGATCGCCTCCCCGGCCGCGGAGGCCCTCCTCGACATCGAGACGGGCACGGCGGCCTCCTGCGCGCGCACGCCGGAAAAGCCAAAGGAATTGCCCGGGGGCCGCTGGCCCGCCGCGCTCAACGACGTCGGCGCGTTCCCGCTGCACGCCCTGATCAAGAAGCTCCACGACCGGACGGAAGCCGTGGCTGTCGTCTACGGCGCCGCGAGCGCCCCCTCCCCCGCCGGCGTCGAGACCGCCAAGGATTATATCCGGCTCTTTAAGATGACCGCGGAGCCGTCGCTTCTGCCCGACTACTACCGGCTCAACCCGGCGTTCTGGGAGTGGCTGCGGGGCACCGCCGGTGATTCCATCCCCGCAGTCCACTGACGAGAAGTTCAAGGGCACCAACGAGAACGAGACGACCAGCGGCGACCTGCGCCATCTTTTTGAGATCGTCAGGTCTGAAGAGCCGACAGGGATGAATCCTGCCATCCTCGGGATCGGTCGAAGGTAATTCAATGAGGCCCCCGCGCAGCTCTGCGCGCCTTAACCGAAATCCAGACACGGGCTCACCCAATGTTTATCTTTTCTAAAAGCCGCGGACATCAGGGTGTTTGGTTTTTATTGGGATTGACACTGCGGCGGTGGTTTGACTAAGATGTAGACCGCTGACTTAAAACGGCGCATGTAGCCATAAAGTCCACAGTTGGAGAGATGATGACCTCGCGCTTACGCCTCCCCCTGCTTGCCGGTAACTGGAAAATGAATCTGACCGCAGCTGAGTCCGTGGATTGGGTCAAAACCATCATCGGTGAGGCCGAATTGGCCTCAGGAGAGGTCGCCGTGTGCGTGCCCTTCACCTCGATCGCTGTCGTGGGCGAAGCTCTAAGGGGCACAAGCATTCGCCTCGGCGCACAAAATTGCCACTGGGAAGCTTCCGGCGCCTACACTGGCGAGATTTCCGTCGGCCAACTCCGCGACGTCGGCTGTCAGATGGTCATCATAGGCCATAGCGAGCGTCGCAAGATTTTCGGCGAGACCGACGCTCACGTCAACAAAAAGATAGGCGCGGCGCTTCATGGCGGCCTGACTCCAATCATATGCGTGGGCGAGACCTTAGAGGAACGCGAGACGCAGAAGACCTGGCGTAAACTTGAAAAACAGATCGCAGATGCGCTGCAAGGATTTGCGCCCGCCGATCTCGCGAAGGTCGTGATCGCCTATGAACCCGTCTGGGCCATCGGCACCGGCAAGACCGCGTCTCCAGCGCAGGCGCAGGAAGCCCATCTGTTCATTAGATCCCAACTCAAGAAAGCGCATGGAGAAGGTTTTTCCGCGGGCGTAAGGATTCTTTACGGAGGTTCGGTGACCGCGGAAAATGTGGACAAACTGATGGCCGAGCCTGACGTGGATGGAGCGCTCGTTGGCGGTGCCAGCCTCAAGAAGGATTTTTTGCGCATTATGGGATTCAAGAAAGCGTGATTGGCTCCGCTCTCGCGTCGGACCTCGCCGCAGAGATCGAGAAGCGTATCAAACGCTCAAAAATCGCCATTCCAGTGGGCGTTTCCGCAAAACACTGCCATCTGACGCGCGCGCATTTCAAGATTCTTTTTGGCGCCGCCGCCGAACCTCGGCGCGTCAAAGATATTAAACAGCCGGGCTTCTATGCCGCCGCGGAAATGATCGCGGTGAGGGGCCCTTCCGGCGCTCTTGAGAATATCCGCCTTGTCGCGCCTTACCGCGACCATACCCAGATCGAACTCGCCGTCACCGACGCTCGCGCGCTTGGCCTCAAGCCGCCCGTGCGCGAATCGGGCAACATCACCGGGTCATCAGGGGCCCTTCTTATTGGTCCCGCAGGACAAGTTGCGATTGAAGAAGGTATTATAATCGCCCAGCGCCATATACATTTCTCGCTGAGCGAAGCCAGGAATCTCGGCATCGCTTCAGGAGAGATCGTTCGCGTTCGCGCCGGCGCCGGGGGCGGACGCTCGAATGTTTTTGAAGATGTTGTTGTTCGCGTATCAGATCAGTACAGCCTCGAGTTTCATGTGGATGTTGACGAAGCCAATGCCGCCGGAATAAAAACCGGCGATGTCGTGCATATTGCGTAAGATTAAGGAGAATATAATGAACGCGCTTGGAATGATCGAGACTCGCGGCCTGATTGCCTGCGTTGAAGCCGCTGACGCCGCCGTGAAAGCCGCCGACGTCCGCATCGTGGGCTACGAAAAAGTCGGCACGGGCTTAGTGACCGTGTTGTTTCGCGGTGAAGTGGCCGCCTGCAAGGCCGCCTGCGACTCGGGCGCCGCCGCCGCCCAGAAAGTGGGCGAATTAATCGCCGTCCACGTCATCCCCCAGCCGCATCCGGATCTGGAAGGGAAAATGCCGATCTCTTCTCCCGAGACCTTGGCGCGCCGGAAGTAGGAGGCGACCATGATATTTGCCCGAGTCACGGGTACGGTCGTCTGCACGCTGAAGGACGAAAAATTGGTCGGATCGAAGTTGTTGTTGGTTCAACCCATCGATCCGGCCGGCACCCCGAAGGGCAACCCTCTCGTTGCCGTCGATTCCGTCGGCGCCGGGGAGGGCGAACTCGTCTTGCTCGTGCAAGGTTCGAGCGCCCGTCAGACCAGCCGCACGGAAGGAAGACCGGTTGATGCCGTGATTTTCGCCATCGTCGATACGATCGAACAATTCGGCAAAACGGTGTTTAAGAAAAGTGAAGATGTCTATGCAAAGTGAAGACATATCGCGCATCGTATCCGAGGTATTGGAGAGGCTCGCTAAAAATGATTTAAAAATCGTCGAACCAACGCTGGTTCCAAAAAGGTCTCCCCTCCCTTTGCCGTTGGATTCCGTTTTGCATCCGTCAGTAAACGCCGCCGTTCAGGCCGCAGTGGTCGCCCAAGGTGAATTTCAAGAACGAGGCCTGGAGCTCCGCCGCGAGGTCATCGCCGCGATCCGCCAGGCCGCTGTTTCCAACGCTGAATGTTTGGCGAAGATGGCCGTCGAAGAAACCGGCATGGGCCGTTGGGAAGACAAGGTCCAGAAGAACCGCGTGTGCGCCACCCGCACCCCCGGCGTCGAAGATTTGGTTTCCCGCGCGTACACGGGCGACAAGGGCCTCACTCTCGTCGAATACGCCCCGTACGGAGTCGTCGCCGCCGTCACGCCTTCGACAAACCCGGCTGCGACTATCATCAACAACTCGATCTCCATCCTATCCGCCGGCAACGCGGTCGTCTTTGCGCCACACCCGGCTTCCTTCAAAGTCTGCCTCGAAACCATGCGCGTCCTCTCCGCCGCCGCCGTCGCCGCCGGCGCGCCGAAGGCGCTGATGACGACCTGCGACACGCCGTCTCAGGATAACACTCGCGCTCTTCTCGCTCATCCCGACACGCGCGTGAACATGGTCACCGGAGGTCCCGCGATCGTGAAAATCGCGATGACCACCGGCAAGACCTGCAAGACCATCGCCGCAGGACCGGGGAACCCGCCGGTCGTCGTGGATGAGACCGCCAATTTCCCGCAGTGCGCCATAGACATTATCTTTGGCGCCTCCTTTGACAACAACGTCCTCTGCACCGCAGAAAAAGAGATCATCGTCACCGCCTCCGCGCGCGTGCGTTTCCTCGACGCAATGCGCCGGGATCCTCGCGCCTTGGAGTTATCCGCATTGCAGGCGGATCACTTAACAAGGCTCGTCATCAAAATTGGAGGACGTGGGTGCAAAGATCCGGTTCTTAATCGGGATTATGTGGGCAAGGACGCTTCGGTGTTGGCACGAGGCATTGGATTGAGCATCCCTCCAGAGGTGCGGCTTCTTTGGGCCGAAGTTCCCAACGACCACCCTCTGGTGTGGACGGAACAGCTCATGCCCTTTTTGCCGGTCACGGTCGCCCGCGATGTTGATGAGGCCATTGAGCTTGCGGTCTTAGCCGAGGGAGGGAATCGTCATACGGCGGCGATGCACTCGACCTCCGTGGGCAACCTGACGAAGATGGGGCGGCGCATGCAGTGCTCGATTTACGTCAAGAACGCGCCCACTTTGTACGGACTCGGCCTGGGTGAAGGCTACGCCACGATGTCGATCGGCACACCGACCGGGGATGGGTTGACCAAAGCCTCGCACTTCGCGCGTCCGCTGCATTGCGCGCTTGTCGGATATTTCAGGATCGCATGAGAAAGGGATGAAAGGCCATTTCACGCAGGAGAGGAAATAAAACATGCTCGCCAACATCGCCGTTGGATTTCTCGAATCATCCTCGGTTGCCAAAGGCATCGAGGCGACAGACGCCATGGTCAAGATGGCGGCGATCAAGCTCGTGAAGACCTCGATCATCGCACGCGGCAAGCACATTATCTTCGTGACCGGCGCGCAGGGCGAAGTCGAGAGTTCCATGCGCGCGGGCCGCGAGGTTTTGGGCGCTACGCTTGTCGATGAGGTTCTCATTCGCAATGTCCACAACCAGGTCATCGCCGCCCTTGACAAGCGCATTCCCGTCGATGTTTTAGGCGCTGTCGGCGTCATTGAGACAAAAGAAGCTATCGCGGTGGTGCTCGCGGCAGACGCCGCGGCTAAAGCCGCCTCCATCCGCATCATTGAGGTGAAAACCATCGTCGGCGGAGGCAAAGGCTATGTTTCGCTGTGCGGCGACGTCGGCGATGTGCGGACTGCGGTCGCAGCCGGCATCAGCGCGATCAAGAAAGAACTGCTCGTCAATTTCGTGGTCATCCCGCAGGCCGATCCCCAACTGCTCGCGACGGTGGGAAAATTAACTTTGTGAATTACAGAGCATTTCTTCAATACGGCAGGAGGTTCCGCAATGAAGATCGTCATCGGTAGCGATCATGGCGGCTTCGCGGCCAAGGATTTCGTCAAGAAGACGATTCAGAAGCTCGGTCATGAGGTCGTTGATTTCGGCTGTCACTCGACAGAGGCCGTCGATTATCCCGATGTGGCCCAATTGGTCGCGGAATCGGTCGTATGCAGGGAATTCGACAAGGGCGTGCTTATCGATGGTTTCGGCGGCGCTGTGTGCATGGCGGCCAATAAGGTGCTGGGCGCACGCGCGGTCGCGGCTTATGATTCTGTGTCGGCACGCTTCGCGGCACAGCATGATGACGCGAACGTGCTCTGCCTGGGCGGCAAGACGCACGGCGAGTTGGTTCTTGCTGAAATTATGAAAATTTTCCTCACAACGCCTTTCGAAGGCGGACGGCATGAGGCGCGCCTACAGAAGGTGCACGCAATCGAGAGGCAAAGACGATGAAGCTCGCGCGCGTCATCGGACGCGTGTTCTGCTCCCGCCAGGAGCCGGGATTGGATGGCAAGACGATGCTCTTGATCCAGCCGTTGCGATGGGAAGACGAGTTGCCCGCAGGCGATCCGATCGTGGCCGCTGACGCAGTCGGCGCGGGCGCCTCGGAAAAAGTATTCTGGGTTGCCTCCCGGGACGCGGCGGTCGCGTTTAAAGACGCGCCGCCGGTGGACGCGGCGGTTGTCGGCATTGTGGATGGGCATCAGGTAAAAGATTTCCGTTGAGAAGGCCCAATAGCGCACGCGGCAGCGTGTGGCGTTGCAAAAGTGAAGGAAGGATCATCTATGAAAAAACGACCGCCATTGGCCGATTCTGTCGCTGTTGACCGCTTGGCGCGAATCAAGCCGGGAGGCAACCGCGCCGTAACATCGATAGTGGTATAATATGTATGTGGCTGAGGTCGTCGGCAATGCCTGGGGCACGCGCAAGCACGGCTCTCTCTGCGATAAGCGCCTGCTCCTCGTGCGTCCGATCGACCCGTTGACGGAGAAGCCGCTGGGTGATGCGGTGCTGGCTGTTGAGTACCAGACGGGCGCCGGACCGGGCTCTATTGTGCTTGTATTGGACGAGGGCGGCTCGGCGCGCGGCGTTTTGAAGGATGCGATGGCACCGGTGCGAACGGTGATCGTGGGCATCGTGGATTTGGTGAGTTCCGGGGCCAAGGTAAAACACTATGAATGAGGCTCAACTGAGGACGGTCGTTGAGGAGGTCGTGAAGGCGCTCGACGCCAAGGGTTTTCTGAAGGCCGCCAAGTGCGAGTGCGAGAACGCTCCCAAGGCCTTGAAAGGGGAAGTCAAAACATCCATAGGCTCATCCGGCAAGGTGTTCAACGACGTTGCTTCCTGGGGCGCGGCGCCCATCAAAGGCCGGTTTTCTGTTCTGCCGGCGAAGGCTTTGAATTTAGATGAGGATGGGCATGTCGACGCTCAGGTCATCGAGTCGGTCGGCGCTTCCCGCGTGTCGTTGTGCACGCCGACAAAGAAAGGGACCGATACGGCCCGCTATGTCGACCATACGATGCTTAAGCCGAACGCGACGCAGGAAGAGATCGGCACGCTCTGCGAGGAGGCTAAAAATTTCTGCTTCGCGTCGGTATGCGTGAACCCCTCGTATGTGGCGCTCGCCGCACGGTTCCTGAGAGGTTCAGGGGTCAAGATTTGCACCGTCGTCGGCTTCCCGCTTGGTTCCACGACCTCCACGGTCAAGGCGATCGAAGCCCGCGACGCGATCGCCAACGGCGTTGACGAGATTGACATGGTCATCAACATCGGGGCTCTCAAGTCCGGCAACGATGTCGTCGTTTATGAGGATATTGCTGCGGTACGCGCGGCGACGCGCGGCAAGGTGCTCAAGGTGATATTGGAGACGGCACTGCTGTCCAATGAGGAGAAGGTTCGCGCCTGTGCGGCGGCCAAGAAGGCGGGCGCTGATTTCGTGAAGACTTCAACCGGCTTCGGCGGCGGCGGCGCCACCGTTGAAGATATTAAGCTCATGCGGGAAACCGTCGGCCCATTGATGGGCGTAAAAGCTTCCGGCGGCATTCGCGACGCCAAGGGCGCTGCGGACATGATTGCAGCAGGGGCCACGCGTCTGGGCACTTCGGCGAGCGTAGCCATAGTCACCGACGTGAAGGCGGACGGGAAGGGATACTAGAGAGAAATTCAATGGCGAAAGAAAAAGAGAACAAGCCGCCGAAATACACGATCCATGTCGATCTGCAGTGCGGGGCCTGCACTGCCATCATGCACACGCATAAAGATCAACCGCCGCCGAAGTTCTGCGCGGGCTGCGGCGCGGGCATGCAGAAGTTCTGCTTTAAGTGCCATAAAAAAATAGAAATGTTTTTTGAAGAATGGTGGCCCGAGGATAATGAGTGTCAGCGGACTTATACCACGCCGCGTCGCTGCACGAACTGCAACGCGGTGCTTGAGACGGGCGCCGAGGGCCGCGAAGCCCGGGGCGGAGACGATCCGGGGTAGGGAATCTTCCTAAGGGGGAAACGATGGCGGATATTCGAGAAGCGCTGGGTTTGGTGGAGACAAAAGGTTTCACGGGCATGATCGAGGCCTCAGACGCCATGGCAAAGGCAGCCAAGGTCCGACTGGTGGGCTATGAGAAGGTGGGCAATGGCTTGTGCACGACTTTATGCCGAGGCGAGGTCGGCGCCGTGCGCGCCGCCGTCGATGCGGCCGCGGCGGCCGCTCAGAAAGTTGGCGAACTCGTTGCGGTGCATGTGATTCCACGCCCGCACGATGATCTTGAGAAATATCTCGACCGCATCGCCATCAAACTCTAGTGCTCACGCGGGATGATTTCATCGACATCCTCGTCGCTGGTTTGGCCAAGCCTATGGCGGTCGCTGGATCCTGGCGCGCGACGGGCCCCATGGGCCGGACCTTCTTGTCCGAACACGACATAAAAAAGAGATTAACGCCGGACGGGCTTCGTCTTACAATTCCAGGAAACTCCATTCTCAGTCCGCTGGCCTGGGACTGGTTGGCGTTAAGGGGAATAGAAGTGAAAAGAGAGTTTTATTAAAATGGCCATTGATATTAAGAATCTACTGACGCTGATGGTCCAAAAGGACATTTCAGACATCCACTTTAAAGCGGATTCCGCGCCCGCCCTGCGCGTGCATGGAAAAATGATCATTGCAGCCAATATACCGAAACTGTCCGCCGATGAAATAAAAACCATCGCGTATCAATTGATGAGTACGGATCAGATCGCGAAATTCGAGCAGGCGATGGAGCTTGACCTTGCCTATAGTCTCGACGGCCTCGCGCGTTTCCGCGTCAATGTTTACCGCCAGAAGGGTTCGCTTGGCCTGACCTTGCGCGTCGTGCCGATGAAACTGCGCACGTTCGCGGAGCTCAACCTTCCCCTCGCGTCAATGACTAAGCTCGGAAACGAGGGGAGAGGCCTCATCCTGTTCACCGGCATCACGGGCGCGGGAAAGACCACAACGCTCAACAGCTTTCTGCACCACCTTAACACCACTTACCAGTACCGCATCATCACGATCGAGGATCCTATCGAGTTCTATCATACGGATGCGAAATCAACGATCGTGCAGCGCGAAGTGGGGATTGACACGCATTCTTTTGGATCGGCGCTCAAGCATATTCTTCGGCAGGATCCCGACGTCGTCGTCATCGGCGAGATGCGGGACCTGGAAACGATGCAGGCCGCAATTGCCGCAGCCGAGACCGGCCATCTGGTGCTTTCAACCGTGCATACGCTTGATGCGACACAGACCGTCGATCGCATCGTGGACGCGCATCCGGCGCATCAGCACGCGCAGGTCCGACAGCAGCTTGCGAACTGCCTTAAGGGTATAGTCGGCCAACGTCTTGTATTGTCTAAGGAGGGAATGTCTTCCGCGCGCTTCCCGGCGACCGAGGTTTTAATCGCCAACAGCCTTATCCGCCGGCACCTGATCGAGGGAAAAACAGCCGAGATTCGGAAAGTTCTTGAGGGCGGCGAATACTATGGCATGCACACCTTCGATCAGGACCTTCTGCGACTGTTTAGCGAGGGGAAGATTGACGACAACGCGGTCCTCGAAGAGGCCACCAATCCCGAAGACGTGACTTTGCGCCTGCAGGGTCTCTCGGCCGGCGGGCTCTAAGATGCCGGACGAGAAAAAGAAGGGTCCTAAAGATGATATCGAGTCAATTCTTTCGGGCTTGGATGCGATCTTCAAAGACAAGGAGGACAACGCGCAGACCGAGCCTAAGCCTGAGGCGATGCCGCCTCTATCATTAATACCGCCGCCGGAACCGCAGCCAGCGCCGCCGTCGGCACCACAGCCAGCGCCGCCGCCGGCATCACAACCAGCGCCGCCGTTGGCACCACAACCAGCGCCGCCGTCGGCACGCGTTGATTCGCTGAATGCAAGTCAAATTGAGCTTGCTCCGCGTGAGGGGATAATCAAGCCGCTGGAGAAGAAACCCGATACTTCTAAGCCGGCGGCGGCCCTCACGCCGCCAAAGCTGGAGCCAGCAAGCGTTAAGCAGCCGATTCCGGTCGTCGCCACGGCGCCGACCTCAGTGAAGATCGAAGAGTTCGCGGCGGACACGCCTAAGGAGCAAATCCGCAGGGTCGCCTATATCCATACGGCCGCGTGCGCTGAGATGAAGATGGCGTTTGCGGCATTTCTGAGCCAGTCTGCGCGAACGATCTCAAAAAAGCCTCTCTACTTGCGTGAGGTGCTGTCGCAGGAGATCGGCGCCGCGAGCGATCCAAACGCGGTGCTGAAAAAAGCTCTACAGATGAAGGCGGTTGCCATCCTGGCTATTTCGGAGGGCTTATCTTCGGCGAAGGTGGATGAATTATCAGGAGCGTGCCACCGCGCGAATCTGTCATTTCGCGCGGTGGCGCCCGCAGATACGCAGAAGAAATCCACCGCCGTGGACATCATCGTCGACCTAATGCTGCTTCCCGGAGAAGCCTAATGGATCATTGGGAGATACGGCCTGCTCCGAATGTCGACGACCCCCGGCGGCATCTGCTTCTGCTGCACGGAGGTGCTACGGATGTCGCCGCAGTGCTTAAGAAATTCGGCGCACTGTGCGGCCGCCCGATCCCGCTTGATGGCGAAGAATTTAATCTCAGTTTTGTGCTCCACAATGTAACGCCTGAGATTGGCGAGAAGATCAATGCGTGGCTCGGCGCGATATCTCCGAAATCTGCGGCGCCGCCGATGCCGCCGGCGCCGCCACCGTTGCTGCCGCCTGCGGTTAGAGACCTCGAGATCGCGGCGGCGACCACGCCCGTGCCCGTAGTCATTACGCCGCAGCCGCCGCAGACGGCCACGTTATCAGCGCTTACCGATGAACTGCGCGCGGACTGGACTTTTGGGACATTGCTCGTTGGCGCCTACAACCGTTTCGCGCACGCGGCGGCGATGTCCGTGGTCGCCTCGCCCGGCTCGATGTATAATCCTCTTTTTCTGTACGGCGTTCCGGGAACCGGAAAGTCGCACCTGCTGTATGCGATCGCAAGCTCGATGTCCAATGGCCTCGGCAGCGCCTCGTTGTTCGTGACCTCGGGCGCGCGCCTCTCGCGTGCGGTCAACGCTATGGCCGCAGCCCTGAATATTGCCGCCATTGATAAAAAAACAGCGGACTCTAAAGCGCTGTTGATCGACGATATTCACCTGCTCACGGTGACCGACCAGAACAAAGATATTCTTGCGAAGTTGTTCAGATCTTTTTTCGATCGCGGTCTGCAAGTGGTCATCACCTCAATTTACCCGCCCAAGGCGCTCGGCACGCTCGAGGAGGCGTTGAAGTTCAAATTCTCCAAGGGTTGGTCGGTGGACCTTAAAATTCCAAGTCCGAATATCCAGCGCGATCTCATCTCATCCATGAATGATCGATTCAGCATACAGCTCAGTAACGAGGAGGTTGGACAGCTTGCCGAGAAGTTGATGATGTGGGGCTATCAGGATCTGACTTTATGGACCAACCGCCTGGCTGTTTTGCGCAAAATGAGCGCGGCCGCAAGCCAGCCTGCGCCCCTGAATGACATGCTCCAGCTTATATATGATCCAATCATCAGCGGTCTCGATGAGCCGCCCGTGTCTACGGCTGGAGCGTCGTTTGCGCCGCCCGCAGCTTCTGCCGGCTCGGCGTCGCTTGCGATCATCGTCCCGAATGGGCAGGAAGGCCTTATCGCTTACGTCGCTAATATGTTTTCCGAGGCGGGTATCAAGAACGGCTTCATCCGAAAATACAACTACGCATTGCTGGAAACGTACGACGCGATGCAGCTTGTGGGGGTGCCGTTTCAGATCGCCGATCTATGCTACCACGCGGGTGTAACGCGAGCGCTCATCATTGGCCCCGGTCCTCATTCGCCGTTGGCGCCGCGCACTGCCGAGTTTGGCCACGCGGTGCGCCATATCCTTGGGAGTTCGGGAGTGGCGACCGGTTGGATTCCCCACGCCCAAGCGCATCTAGCGGCCCACTACATCAACGCGCACCTCGACTTCGAAAAATGACAGCAGCCGTTATCGGCGCTCTCTCCTTCATCGGCGCTGTCCTGACGCTTTGGCGCTTATTCTCGCTACGCCCGGCTCTACCCCTTGAGCGCACGGCAGCAACGCCGGCCGTCGCTCAAAACCAGCTCGTAAAAGAATCGAAGGAAATTGCGACTTTGCGCGACATCGCGCTGAACTCGCGCGTAGCGCCCTCGACCTTGACGGCGATCGTTTCGATCATGGCACGCGCTCTTGATGTGGACATTATTGCATTCCTGATCCTTGAGGAAGAAACCGGGGAACTTGTGACGCAACCCGGAGCTTTCGGCCTCAAGGGCGAGGATCTATTGTACCGGCTCGCGCTGAGCGACGAGAGGTCTTCCTCGGTGCGGGTGTTTAAAACGCGCTGCCCGTTCATAACGGGTGACGCCCAGAACGATCAACAGGTGATCGGCTCTTACGCGCGAATATGGGGCGCGCACTCGCTCATGGTCGTGCCTCTTGTGTTCAAGGATCGCTGTATCGGCGTTATGCGTGTCGGCAGCAGGAGGAAGGACGCATTCTCCGACAAGCAGCTTAAACTCGTGTCCGTCATGGCGGGGGAGGCGGCAATTATCGTCGAGGCCTCTCTTTTGAACTGTCGTTTTTCTAAAACGGCGGAACAATTGGCCACCCTCAATCGTATGAATGATGAGTTTCTTGCGACCGTCAGCCATGAGTTGAAAACCCCGCTCACGACGATCATTGGGTTTCTGAGCATGATGCTTGAAGGCGACACGGGTCCGCTCAACCCGCAACAAATGAAATATCTCGGAATCGTAAAGGCCGCGTCGAAAAGGCTGTCGGATCTTGTCTACGACTTGCTCTATTTGTCGCGCCTGGAAGGAGGAGAGAATATGGCAATGATCCCTCTTAATGTCGGCGCACTCGCTTTGGAGTCGGTGGAGAACCATCAGCCGACAGCCGTCGAGTCAGGAAAGACATTGACATTGGATGTGCTGGGCGCTTTGCCGAAGGTCCGCGGAGATGCGCGCTGGCTACGCATGGTCTTCGACAACCTCGTGTCTAACGCGATTAAGTTCACTCATCCCGGCGGGCGCGTGCGCGTGAGCGTGCAGGAAAAAGGGAAATTCGTAATGGCATCCGTCTTCGATGATGGCATCGGCATTCCTGCGGAGGAGCACGAAAAGATTTTTGAGCGTTTTTATCGCGCCAGCAATTGTTCTGAGCTGAAAGTGAATGGCACGGGCCTCGGCCTATCCATCGCGCGCGAGGTCGTTGGCAAGCATGGCGGTAAGATTTGGCTCGAGTCAGAGCTTGGCAAGGGTGCGGTCTTTAATTTTGTCGTCCCTGTTGTTTGTGCTGAGGAGAAAATCTCCGCATGAATATCCGGCACGCCGTCGTCTTGGGGTCGCTGCTATTAAGCGCCTGCGCTTTCGGAGGCAGGCAGCCCGGGATCACCGCGGAGGGCGCTGTCGTCGTCGTTGCCGCGTCGACAGTGGATGCCGCCAGGCGCTTGGCGGTTCGCGGCGCCCTGGACCTATTTTTGGCGCCCAGTTCCACCATGTCGGCGGCAATAGCGGAGTCGTTTTCTGACCGATCGGCCGAATTCATCCGTCGCGAGCGCTTCAAGAAAGGCAATAGCGTCATCGAACTTCGCTTTGTGAAGTTTCTTCAAGCTCTCGATAAGGAAGGCCTCTTGAGACCAGAGGGCTTCACCGCATTGACTCCGCGCGTTCTGCTCCTTGTGTCGGAGTCGCAGTCAATACTTGATCTTGGCGTGGGGCCCTCTGCCGATGCTCTGCGTCGCGGCTTATTGGCGCAGGGGCTCACGGCCATCGACGGGCGCGACCCGCTGAACAACTTTTCAGCCTCAGGGCAGGGCCCGGCGGCGCTGCTCGCGAGTGCCGCGCGCCTGGGGGCCAATTGGATGATCGTGGCGGACACCTCCGCGAGCGCTGAGTTTGACGCGGTCACGCAGACCTGGCGGGGCCGCGCGAGTTTTCGGGGAGACCAGTTCGTGGTCAAAAGCACGACGCCAGTCCAGATGATTGAGTCCGAAGCCTCAGTCCTTGAGATTTCCTCTGCCGCGGCGCGCAGCAAGGCCTTGGATCAGGCGGGCATGGAAGCGGCGACCAAGATCGCGGAGACGATCACGCGTCGGCGAAGCAACCGTTCGGAGGGCGCGCTCCTTGTCGCAGGCGGCGCCGATCTCGACCGCCTGAAAGCCCTGCTCGCCATCGTGCGCGGCATCGAAGGGGTCGCTGGCGCATATTTGGGGGTCTGGCGAGGCGAGGAAGAAAGCGTTGTCCTGCGCCTATTCATGACCGGGCTCAAGACCGACGACCTGGCGGCGCGGCTCATCCGTCGCGACCCCTCTCTGAGCGTGCTTTCGGTGGAGCCCGACAGCGGACGCCTTGCAGTCGAGATCCGATGAGCCTCGCGCGGGTGTGCGCCATGGGTCTCAAGGGCGTCGAGGGTTATTCCGTTCTCGTTGAACTCGACCTCGCCAGCGGCTTGCCCAATTTTGCGATGGTGGGTCTTCCCGACAATGCCGTGCGCGAGGCGCGCGAACGCGTCGCTGCGGCCGTGCGTAACTCGGGCTATGCGATGCCCAACCGCCGCGTCACCGTCAATCTTTCACCCGCGCGCCCGCGCAAACAGGGCAGTCATTATGAGCTTCCGATAGCATTGGCGCTTTTGACCGCCTCCGGCCAGGTGGCCGTAGGCGAATGGGTGAAAAATTGGTGCGTGGTGGGAGAACTCTCACTCGATGGGCGGGTTCAACCGGTGGCCGGAGTGCTGGCGATGGCGGCCCGCGCCAAGGTCGCGGGCTTTTTAGCGATCATGGTTCCGGAAGCCAATGCCGAAGAGGCGCGCGCAGCCGGCATCGAGACTTTCCCCGTTGCCGACCTTCGCGAGGCGGCCGAACTGGCGGCAGGCGCGACACCGCGGGTGCGGGCGGATATTTCCGGCGATCCATCTTTAGAGGACGCACCTGCTCTTGATCTTGCCGAAGTTCGCGGCCAGTTCATCGCTAAACGCGCGCTTGAGATTGCCGCAGCCGGCGGACATAATCTTCTGCTTGTCGGCGCTCCCGGCACGGGGAAGTCCATGCTCGCGCGCCGTCTGCCGGGGATATTGCCGCCGCTGACGAAGGCGGAGGCTCTTGAGATTACGCTCGTGCAGTCAGCGTGCGGGCGCGTCGTGCCCGGCCTCGTGCGGGAGCGCCCTTTTCGCGCCCCCCATCATGGCTGTTCGGCGGCTGCCTTGATCGGCGGCGGGCCCTCGGCACGCGCGGGAGAGGTGAGCCTGGCCCACGGGGGAGTATTGTTTCTCGATGAACTCGCCGAGTTTCCCCGTCCCGCCTTGGAGGCCCTCAGGCAACCTCTGGAGGACCGCAGGGTCAGCGTCGCGCGCGCGCGGGAGACTGTTGAGTACCCAGCCCGCTTTACGCTCGTGGCGGCCGCCAATCCGTGTCCGTGCGGCTGGCGCGGACATCCGCGCAAGACGTGCGTGTGCGCTCCAGGGGAGATCGCTCGCTATCTCACTCGCCTCTCGGGCCCGCTGATCGACCGCATCGACCTGCAGATCGAGACGCCGACGGTCGCCTTCGGCGATTGGGCGACGTCGGCATTGAGGGGGGAATCCTCCCTAGTCGTGCGCGCTCGCGTGTCCGCCGCGCGCGAGCGGCAGAGGCGACGTTTTCCCGCATCGCCAGCGCCGCTCAACGCTTTCGTTGACGCAGCCGCCTTTCGCCGCAGCGCCTGCGTGCTCCCTGAGGCGCTCGAGGCTTTGGCCGCCGCCGAACGCAAGACCGCCCTGTCGGCGCGCGCCCTCGACCGCATCCTGCGCGTGGCGCGCACGATCGCCGATTTGTCGAAACAAGATTCCGTGGGGGCCTCGGATATTCTTGAAGCCGCTTCGTTCCGAGGCCTCGACCGTCTGCGTTCGGGCTTAGAGGCCTTCGTTTGAAGAAATTAATATTTGTCGTCGCCTTGTCATATGGAACATATTGGTATATCACCCGCCACTTTAATTTATCGGATGTCTTGATCTGTGCGAAGAAGAACCATTCCGCGTCCTGGG
The DNA here is from genome assembly GCA_964529095.1 of uncultured Elusimicrobia bacterium. Lineage (GTDB taxonomy): Bacteria > Elusimicrobiota > Elusimicrobia > UBA1565 > UBA9628 > GWA2-66-18. The sequence goes on along the minus strand of CAZGVK010000048.1, from coordinate 8,377 downwards.
CTCCGGCGGCGGACTACTATGTCGGCCTGGTCTATTATCAGCGCGCCGAATACGCGAAGTCGGAAGAAGCCTTCACCCAACTTCTTTCGGACTACACGACCGGCCCCTATATCGCAAAAGGGCTGCTGCTCCTTTCTTCCGTTGCGCAGGAAAATCGAAACTGGCCCGTCGCGCGCCAGTCGCTTGAGCGCTTCATCAAGGAGTTTCCCCATCACAAGGATAAACAGCTTGCCGAACAAAGATTGGAGTTCGTAAAATTTAAATGAGCGCTTTGCCTCCATTCTCCCGACTGGTCGTCAACACGATGAAGCGCCGAGGTTTAGGATTGCGTGAATTATGCCGTCAAGTACGGATCGACCCGTCTTTTTTTTCAAAAGTCTTGGCGGGCAAACGCAATCCTCCCGCCGAAGAGGAAGTTTTGCGGCGTGTCGCGACAGCGCTCGAAACCGATGCCGTCGAGCTGCTCGTGGCCGCGGGACGCATTCCGTCGGAATGGAGCCAGCTGATGACCAACAGAGAACTTCTTCGTCGTGTGGATAACATGGCAAACTTCTCGCTGAGACCGAAGACTCAATTGCCGTCGTCTTCCAAGCCGTTCAATGAGGAGTTGCTCTAGCCATGCCGGCCTGGACCCCGCGTCAGCGTTGGGCTGCCCGCTTAAATGTCGCGACCCCGCCGCGTCGCGCCTGGGATATTCTTAAAACTTTGGGCCCGGAAGGTCTTGACCATGCCGCTGACGCCGACTGGGTCCGCGTCAGCGCGGCAAAATTAGAGGACGTAATTTTGTGGCGCAGAGCCGCCCTGGCTTTCGACGTCGCCTTCGAGGAGCTTCGTGCCGTTGATCTCGGGGCGCATCTGGTCGTCAGGGGAGATGCGGAGTATCCCGACCTCCTCGCCTCAATCCATGATCCCCCGCTTGTTCTCTATGTTCAAGGCTCATTGGAGGCTTGTCTGCCGGTCGCCTTCGTCGGTACCCGCGTTCCCACGCCCTATGGCCGTCGCATGGCCCGGCGCCTGGCCGCGGACTCTTCCCGTTGCGGCCTGACCATAGTCAGCGGCCTCGCCCGCGGTATTGATGCCGAGGCGCACCTGGCGGCTCTCGATGCGAATGGCCCGACCTGGGCGGTTCTAGGCACGGGCTTAGCTCATGTCTATCCCGCTGAAAATATTCCCCTTGCGCATCGCATTATTGCGAAGTCGGGCGCGGTGATTTCAGAGCGGCCTCTCGATACCAAGCCCATGCCCGAGCTGTTTCCCAGACGCAACCGCATCGTGGCGGGACTGTCTTGGGCGGTTGTCGTCGTGGAGGGCCGCCATAAATCAGGTTCGCTCATCACCGCTCGCCTCGCCGCTGAAAATGGTCGCGAGGTTTTATGCGTTCCCGGCCCGGCCGACTCGGTGATGAGCGAAGCTCCGCATCGCCTTCTCGCCGATGGGGCGCGCATGGCGTCTAATGTCCAGGATATCTTGGCTGCTCTGCCCGGGGTTCCACTTTCAGAGGCACGCGCAGGCGCTGTTTCCTCATCCAATTCTACAGCGCCGCCCATCACAGCGGAAGAGGCCAAGATCATCGCTTTATTGGGCGCCGATGCTCTTTCCTTGGATGACTTGGTCCAGCTTTCCGGACTTGACACCACACGCATTTCCTCTATAATGTTCGGTCTGGAGTTGAAGGAGAGAGTCTCATCCGTGCCTGGACAACGCTATGCCCAAAAAGAAACCAGTCGGGATTCTTAAAAAAATTACTAAGACTCAAGCGAAGCCTCGAATCGCCAAAAAGGCCGCCAAGGCGCACCTCAACAGCCGCAAGGGTCCAAGCATTCTGGTTGTTGAGTCGCCTGCCAAAGAAAAAACAATTTCACGATTTCTTAAAGGCGAATTCGTGGTTAAGTCTTCCTTCGGACATGTCCGCGACCTTCCTCTCCGGAAAATAGGCGTTGATATTGATGATCACTTTGCGCCACAGTATGTTGTCCTGCCTCGGGCCAAGAAAATTCTGGCCGAGTTCAAGCTCCTGGTCGCCAAGGCGGCCTTCGTCTACCTCGCGACCGATCATGACCGCGAGGGAGAGTCCATCGCCTGGCATCTCGTTGACGCGCTCAAGCTCAAGCCTGACCAGGTCAAGCGCATCACCTTCCACGAAATCACGCCGACGGCCATCAAGGCAGCCATCGCCGCGCCGCGCTCCGTTGATGAGAACCTTGTGCATGCTCAGCAGGCACGGCGCGTCATCGATCGGCTTGTCGGTTACAAGCTCTCGCCTCTACTTTGGGCCAAGATACAGCGCGGTCTGTCCGCCGGCCGCGTGCAGTCCGTGGCCGTGCGGCTGCTCACCGAACGCGCTCAAGAGATCAATGATTTCGCATCCGAAGGCTATTGGACTTTGACGGCAGCGCTCGAGAAGCCGGGGGCTTCGCCTGCTTTCGATGCCAAGCTCGTGCTCTGGAAGAAGGATAAAATTGAGACGATCCGCACCTACGATTTATTCTCGGAGGAGTATCGTGTGAAAGCGACGACTCTGCGTACCGCCGTGGACATAGACGTCATCTCCAAGATCATCTCCGGATGCATGTTTAAGGTGGTCAAGGTCGAAAAGAAAGATGTTCGCCGCCGGGCGCCGGCGCCATTCTCAACTTCAACTTTACAGCAGGCCGCCTCCCAGAAAATGGGCTTCCCTGCTGAGCGAACCATGCGCATCGCCCAGTCCCTCTACGAAGGAGTGGACCTCGGCGGCGCCGATCCGGCCGGCCTCATCACCTACATGCGCACGGACTCGTTCTCCATCGCCAAGACTGCGGCCTTGGAATGTTCATCATTTATAAAGGAAACATTTGGAAACGGCTACGCTCCTGCCGAGTCCCCGATCTATCAGACGAAATCGCGCGGCGCCCAGGAAGCTCATGAGGCAATTCGACCGACGAATGTGCGGTATACGCCCGATGCGGTTCGGCAGTTTCTGAATCCCGAGCAGAATCGCTTGTATGAACTCATCTGGAAGCGTTTCGTCGCGTCTCAGATGATCGAGGCGACATATGACACCGCCGCCGCCGACATCGAAAACGGCGAGTCGCTGTTTCACTGCACAGGTCGTACGCTGAAGAAAGATGGCTTCCTGCGCGTGTACCGCGACGCGCCGAAAGGAGAGGAGGAGGCGGAGCGGGAGCTTGCGGATGAGGATGAGGGCGGTCGTCTGCCCGCGCTGGCTGTCGGCGACGAACTCAAGCTCATCGAATTGAAGCCCGAGGAGCATCGGACGAGCCCTCCTCCTTATTACAACGAAGCGAGCTTGATCCGCGCGATGGAAAAACACGGCATCGGCCGTCCGTCCACATACGCGCCGACGATCAAGACGATAGTGGGCAGAGGCTATGTGCGCCGCAGCATGAAGGATCGTAAGCTCATTGCGACAGAACTCGGGATTCTTGTGACCGAGAAGCTCAAAGGGCATTTTCCCGATGTCGTGAGCTTGACTTATACGGCGAACGTGGAAGCCCAACTCGACAAGATCGCCGAGGGCACGCAAGCCTGGACCGACGTGGTCGGAACTTTTTACACGCCGTTTTCAAAGGCGCTCGATGCGGCCGCAAGCGCCATGGAGGTTTCCCGCGTCGAGCCTCGAATGTCGGACGAGCTGTGTCAAGTCTGCGCGGCGCCGATGCTGATCCGTGAGAGCAGATTCGGCAAGTACCTCTCTTGCTCGACGTTTCCTAAGTGCAAGGGGAAGATTCAACTGACGCCCGAGGGTCAAAAGATCGTCCCCGAGCTGACCGGAGAGGACTGCGACCTCTGCGGCAAGGCCATGGTCATCCGCGTGGGGCGTAAGGGAAAATTCGTGGCGTGCTCCGGCTACCCTGCGTGTAAGAACACTTTTTCGCTTGATGCCGAAGGCAAGAAAATCGAAGGCTCGCGTCCGCTACAGACGACCCGCCCATGCAATAAGTGTCAAAAGCATATGTGGCTGCGCGCCGGTAAACGCGGATTCTTTTTGACATGTCCGGGTTATCCGAAATGTCGAAATTTAAAACCGGTGTCGAAGGATGACGGTGAAAAGCTCCGCAGTGAAGGGGAATTGCTGCGCGCGGCGCAGATCGCCGAACGGCGGGAATCTCTGCTCGCAGGCAAAGCCGCGCCGGCGGCAAGTTAGGGTTGGCGCAAAAATAACTATGTGTTTTTGGATGCCGATGCTTCACTCTAACTGCGTTGCTCGATCCCTTTCTTTATGATTTTGGAAGGGACACTTCCTCGCCTTATGGCTCGGTCGTCGGTCACACCCTATCGGCAGGATCCCTTCTCGCGCCTTGTTGGAGTATCGCCTCGACATCCAAAATTCGCAAAGTTATTATTGCGTCAACCTTTAGCGGTAGGGGATGAAGATGGAGAGCCCCTTCTTAACAGCCTCGCCGAGAGCGACAAGAACAAGCAATAATGTGAGAAGGACCAGCCACTGTCCGCGAGCCATGACGAACTTCAGGAAGCCCTCCCGTTTGATCGGGAGGGCGACGACTGGGGCCTGCCGCAATGTCGGCAACATGTATCTGATCTTGATGACGTCTGGCCGCGCAAGCACGCGTGATAATTGTGCAATCGGCAGCGCGCCTGAGACGAGCGCTGTCGCCTCTTTGCCCGGAATGGTTTCGAAGCCAAACACACGGCTGAGTTTGAAACCAGTTTTCGCGGTTAGATCGCGAACGCTCTCCGTGATTGATTCATCAGGACGAGCGGCGGCGCTGACCCGAAGAATTAACAGATAATCGCCCGTGACATGGTTATCACTCCCCGGACGAGATCCTGATTCCACCGCAACGCGCTTGACGCCGGGACGCGCGATCACCTCGCCAAGACGGGAAACCGGAAGCCACCCGCTCACCCGCACCGAGCCGCCCGGCCCCGGCAACGGTTGGAAGCGCGCGTCGGAACGAAAGGCCACGGATTGGCTGAGACCGGCCACCGCGTCGCGCAACGTGCCGGCTTCTTTCGGATCTAGCTCCAGCGAAACAAACAGCATGCCTTCGCCCGGATCATGCTTGGTCGAAGCAATAGGCGCGGAATCCTTGAGACCTGGGAGCCGAGGCGCAGGCATCGCTCCGAGGATGCGCGCCTCGTAGTCGTGCCGTGCGTCCTCGCTGACCGAATCAAGCGTGCTTCTATCGTCCTCTCCTTTTTCAGGAACGAGCGTAGGAGCAAACGGACGGGGCCTCACGCGCGCGGGCGCATCGACCGGAGGGGTGGGGGGAGTGATCTTCGCGGGAATCTCGCGACTTTTTGTTTTGGTTTCAAAGAAGTGGGAGACCGCAGGGTCCGGATGCGTATAGCCGCCGCCGTCTCCATGGAACTGAGTCGAGAAGGGCGCGGTCTTAGGAGGTTCCGCGCGCGCCATCGAAGAGTAGCCGCGCATTATCAAGAGTAGCGGGATCAGGCGTAACATAAGCCGATTCTACCATGCGGGGCTTGCTAGATCAATACTGAGACTTATCTCACGCAACATGATCCTGAAGATGCAGACGCGTGAGGACTTGATACACCTTGTGCCGTTTTTATGTTGGTTTTCCAGCGTTCTGTCGCGCCCACTCAAGCACATCCTGAAATATAGATTGCAAGGGTGGCTGGTCGCGCGGGGAAGTAGACTTCCTCAAATTGTGGCCGGTGCCTGGCAGACGACGTACTATGATTCCTTCTCGCCGATTTCGGAGGAGCTCAGCCGCCATCATGTCAAAAGATTCAATGGGGACCGATTCATCTTCCGTGCCATGCGCCAGGTAGAGCTTTGCCTTAGAATTCAGGAGGCTTTCCAGCGCCGGATGCAGAAAGTAGCTGGACCATCTGAGGTAAGCGTGACCCATGAAGATTTTTTCCGTGCTTTTCGGATGGGCTAGAATATCCTCATAGGCCAGCTCCAGTTTCTTGATTTCGGCTTCGATGGCCTCAGATGATTTGCCTTCGGCACGCATTTGTTTGCGTTTGAGCACCATGAAGTCGAACATTTGCGTGGGGCCGTTCCCTGAAAGGAAAGCCACGTGCGAAATCTCGGGAACGCGCTCTGCGATCCCAGCCGCGACGACCGCACCTTCGGAATGCCCCACCAGAAGGATATTACCATCCACCCATCCCTGGCTCTGCAAAGCTTTGATCAGAAGGACTCCATCAGACACTCTTTGCTCTTTGGTCGCATGGTCCGTGTATTCTTGGGAGCAATTTTCGCCGCTTCCTTCATGGCCGGGATCGCCGAAAGGGACGCCGCGTTTTTCCGGAGCCGCAATCCAAGCTCGCGAGCGGGTCATCGCCGCGAGTACCCCATAGTAGGTGTTGTAAAGCTTCCCTTTTCTGATGAAAAAATGAGAGCCGCAACCGGAGCCGTCGAGCCAGATGACAAGTGGCCTCGCTGCTGTCTTGGCACCTGGGTCATTCATGTAGAAATGGAGGTTGGAGCCATCCTCCCGTTTGACGAGGGTTTCCTTAAAAACGGGCGGCAGCTTATTGTTGCGGATAAACTCAACCGCCACCGATTCAGGCTGCGCTCCCTGAATCGGTCCTGAAAAAAAATCTAAAAGCAGCGTGCTCAAGATAAGGGAATATGTCATCTTGAAGCCACCGCATCCGCCTCGATCTCGATGAGCATCTCGGGATCGATTAGATGACGCACCTCGACCATGGTTGTGGCTGGCCGGTCGTCGCCAAAGAACTCCCGATGCGCCTTCCCGAACTCGGCCCAGCGGCTGATGTCGGTGACGAACATTCGCGTGCGGACGACGCGGGTGCGATCGCAGCCGAGATCCTGGAGCGCTTTCTCGATGATCTCCAAGCACCGCTTGGCTTGGGCGTAGCCGTCATCGGGCGCGAACACGCCTCCTCCATCCGCGACCGACGCAGTGCCCGTGACATAAATATGGTCGCCCGCGCGGATGGCGCGGCAGTAGCCGACCTCGGTTTCCCACGGAGCCTTGGAGTAGGTCCGTTCGAATGTCGCGGGCGCTTGCTTCATGAAAGGCCAGGTTCCTTTTTAGGCGCCAAGTCTCGATGCCGATGACTGATGATGCGGGTTTCGTCGCGCAGGTTGGGATCGTGGTTTAGGACTACACGATGACCATCAACGGTCTCAATTTCCTGCAGCCCATCAATATGCATTTTCTTTTTATGGAACTCGGGATGCTTCTTCACCTTGGCTCTGGCGTCGGAAAAATCCGACGCTGCCGCAAAGAAGTTCACGTGCGATTCGTAGACGCCATCGCAGAGATCGGAATCATAGAAACCGCAGTGAACCAGATATAGCTTCATCAGCAAGTCCTCCCAGCGAAAATCTTAGGGGGCTAATTGCTTATCCCGTGAGTTTCTTGTAGGCCACGGCGCGCGCCTTCCAACCGTTGCGCTCATAAAACCGCTGCGCATCCTTTCTATCGACGCCCGTGCATAATCTCAACCCTTTACACCGGAGGTCCTTCGCAATTTTCTCCGCATAGCGCAGCAGTTCGAGGCCGATCCCCTTGGATCGTCTGTGGGCCGTGACCACGAGATCGTCGATGTAAACGTGCTTGCCGTGGACGAAGTCAAAAAGAATGCGGTAGCCCATGACGGCGAGGCATTCGTTGTTCTCGAATGCCCCAATCAGGCGATAGTCGTCTTTCGCCATTGCTGCGCCGCATATCTCGTGAAATTCAGGAAGAGTTAGATGCGCGCGGAGTTCGCGCAGGACCTCAAAACCTTGCCGCAATTCCTCCGGCCCTGCGATCTCTCGGATCTCCACGTGCGGCCTATCTTCAATCGTCGCCGGGCGAATGCCGATAGGAAGGGATACCGCCTGTTTTTTAGTCATCGCCCCGGGTTTTTTGCATGGATGTTGACGGCGTTGCCTTCTGGATCGAGCACGACGGCCATGCGGCAGACCGGAGTCGAGAACGGTTCCGTTTTGATGGCGACGTTCTTGATGCGGAGCTTGTTGACCAACGCGTCCACGTCGTCCACTTCGAAGGCGATGCTGCCGCCGGCGTTCGCGCTGGGGGAAACGTCCTCGGCCATGGTCGTGATGGCGAAACAGCTATTGTCGAGATGGTACTCGATCCACTGATCCCGGAAATTATTGGTGAGTTTGAGGCCGAGGCCCTCCTCATAGAACCGTCTGGCTCGCGCCACGTCTTTGACCGGGTACATTGTGAAGGCGATATGCTTTGCCGTTCCTGCCTTTTCATCGATTTTCCGCGTGACTTCGACAGTCGCTTTTTTCACGTGGATGCCTCCTCTTGGTTCCCGAGAGCCAGTAGCTAACGCAACAGTAATATATTTTCCGTTGATGTTGTAGCCGTATTTTTATCCGTTTTCCTTGTCGTCGTTGTCGTGGCCGTTGCCGTTAAGAATTGATTCAAAGAAATGCCGGTAGTGTAAACGG
>CAZGVK010000047.1:0-13718 GCA_964529095.1 uncultured Elusimicrobia bacterium | reverse complement strand
CGCTGGAAATCTATCGCAACCCGTTCCTCGCCGAGGCGATGGTGAACCTGAACATGATCGATACCCAGGGCGGCGGCATCAAGCGGATGTTCCAGAAGCAGACGCAGCGCTTTTTCCCGATGCCGGATTACAACCTGACCGAGGCGGATCGCGTCCAGGTTTCCATCCCGGGAAACATTCTCGATGAGGAATACAGCCGGTTGCTCAGGGATCGCGTCGATCTTGATCTGTGGCAAGTCATTCTCCTTGACCGCGTCCAAAAGCACTTGCGCATCGCCCCGGAAGCCCATCGCCTCCTGAGGTCGGCGGGCCTGGTGGAAGGACGCTATCCCAATCTGATCATCGCCGGCCGGGTGGCCAGGCTCACGGGGCAAAAGGCGCGGCACATCCGCGAGCGCGGCTTCAACAAGCAATACTACCTGGACGCGATCGAGGCACTGGTCCGCGAGCACCAGCCGATTCCCCGTCAGGAAATCGACCGCCTGCTGATGGACAAACTGCCGGAAGTCATGAGCGAGAAACAGAAGAGGGAGAAGATTCACAATCTCATGGCGGAACTTGTCCGAAAGGGAAGGATTGAGAATCGGGGTAGCCGGACCAAACCGGATTGGCATACCGTGTCAACGCCTAGGCATTGAACAAAGGGATACCATGTTGAATCTGATAATTCCCGAGGGGAAGTGACGTTAAATACTTATAAAAAAACGATTTATTCTTTGTTTAAATTGCGCCGTTTGTTCCTGACTATCAATGATTATCAATAGACAAGTCCAGCGATGTGGGAAATAAGTCTTTGCAAGACAACGTTTTTTCTTTGTTTGGATTATGTCGTTTCCCGCGACTTAACAAAGGCCCAAACATAAGCCGGGTTGCCGGAGAAAAGCATTTATGACCACGGACACTTCTGAGAAGGATCTTGAAACCCCCACCATGCGCCACATGCCCGGCACGGACGGCCTTGCCGTCGCGGCGGGCGTCGTGGCCGAATCGTCCACGCCCCATGAGTGCTGAACCTTCCCCCCAATCCAAACTCATCCTCTACCAGACGGAGGATGGCCGTACACGGGTCCAGTGTCGTTTTGAGAACGAGACCCTTTGGCTCACGCAAATCCAGATGGCGGAACTTTTCCAGACGACGGTGCCGAACATCAACCTGCACCTGAAGTCTATTTATGCGGACGATGAGCTGACGGCGGATGCAACTATTAAGTCCCACTTAACAGTTCGAAGGGAAAGATATTTATGACCACAGATACATCGGAGAAAGGCCTCGAAACGCTGATCATGCGCCACATGACCGGCACCGACGGCATCGCCGTCACGCCGGGCATCGTGGCCGAGCCCCCCGCGCCCAATGGCGGCACCGGCTACTTCACGGGCTGCCCAAAAGACTACGATCGAGCCCACGCGCTCGATGTGCCGCAGCTCTTCGCCTTCCTGCGCGTCACCCAGCCCGAGGCCTTCACAAAACTGGCGATGGCCGACGCCAGCGACCCAAAGGATATAAATCGCCTGAAATTCCTCGCCCGCCTCTCGTCGGAGATCGGCAAGCGCGGCGTGATCGATGTTCTGCGCAAGGGCGCAGATCACGGCCCAGTGCACTACAATCTCTTCTACGGCACGCCTTCGGAAGGCAACGCCAGTGCGGCGGCGCTCCACGCCCAGAATCGCTTCTCGATCACGCGCCAGCTTGCCTACAGCGCCGACGAGACGCGGCGCGCTCTCGATCTGTGCCTCTTCATCAACGGCCTGCCCATCGCCACCTTCGAGCTGAAGAACAGCCTGACCAAGCAGACGGGGGAGGACGCGGTGGCACAGTACCAGCGCGACCGCGACCCGCGCGAGCGGCTATTCGAGTTCGGCCGCTGTGTGGTGCACTTCGCGATGGACGACAGCGAGGTTCGCATGTGTACCGAACTCAAGGGCAAGGGTTCGTGGTTCCTGCCTTTCAACAAGGGCCACAACGACGGCGCGGGCAACCCGCCAAACCCGCTTGGCCTCAAGACCGACTACCTCTGGAAGGCTGTCCTCACTCCAGCGGGACTGACCGACATCCTCGAGAACTACGCCCAGATCGTCGAAGAGAAGAATTCCAAGACAAGCAAGAAAAAGCGCAAGCAGGTCTTCCCGCGCTACCACCAGCTCGGCGTGGTGCGCAAGGCCCTCGCGGATGTGCGCGCCCACGGCGTAGGCAAACGCTACCTGATCCAGCACTCGGCGGGCAGCGGCAAGTCGAACTCCATCGCCTGGCTCGCGCATCAGCTCATCGGCGTCAAGCGCAGCGACAAGGAAGTGTTCGACTCGGTGATCGTGGTCACCGACCGGACCATCCTCGACGACCAGATCCAGCGGACCATCAAGCAGTTCATGCAGGTGGGTGCCACGGTAGGCCACGCCAAGGACTCGGGCGACCTGCGTAAGTTCATCGAACAGGGCAAGAAGATCATCGTCTCGACGGTGCAGAAGTTCCCCTTCATCCTCGATGAGATCGCCACCGAGGGCGCCAAGACCTTCGCCATCATCATCGACGAGGCGCACTCGAGCCAGGGCGGCAAGACCTCAGCGGCGATGAGCACGGCGCTGGGCGACGAGGCGGAGGGCAAGGACGTAGAGGGCGACCCCGAAGACACGGTGAACGACGCGCTCGAGAAGCGCATGGCGGCGCGCAAGATGCTGACCAATGCCAGCTATTTCGCCTTCACCGCCACGCCCAAGAACAAGACGCTGGAGATGTTCGGTTCGGCCCTGCCGCCCGATGCCGAGGGCAAGGTCAAACACCGCCCCTTCGACAGCTACACCATGAAACAGGCGATCGAGGAACGCTTCATCCTGGATGTGCTCAAGTACTACACACCGGTCGATAGCTACTATAAGCTGGTCAAGAAGGTCGAGGCGCTGGCTTGGCGACATAGTGTACACACTCACGTGCCAGTGATGAATGGCTGGCGGAGCACCTCAGAATGAAGATATTTCTCGCCTTGGCGCTCGCCTTGCTCGCCGCAGAGCCTGCTTCCGCTGGATTCACCAAGCGCTTCACCGGGTACCTGAAAACGCCTTCCGGCGAGAGCGTGAGCCTGCGCTCCTTCAAGTACAAGGTCGTGCTCGTCGAGTTCTGGACCACCACTTGCGGCCCCTGTCACGCGGCCAAACCGTTCTTCGAAGACCTCCAGGCGCGCTTCGCCGACCGCGGCCTCGTCGTACTGTCAGTCAACGTGAAGGAAGATCCCGCTCTCGTGCGCAAGTGGCTCAAGAAGCATCCGACCAAGCTCAAGGTCTTGCTCGACCCGGATGGGAAGGTCGAGGACGCTCTCGACCTGATCGGCCAGCCCGCGATGGCGCTTTTCGACACGAACGACTGCCTCAACTGGTCCGCCGTAGGAATCGGCCAACCCACAAAGGACGATCTCGCGGCGCGTATCGACCGCATAACTCACGGAGCGTACGGCAGCGTGCCGGTCGGTGCGCTGAAATAACATAGGCTATGTATTCTCTCAGCCCATGGCCAAAACGCGCATCGTCGACTGAACAAGGCATATACTATAATAAGGGCGTGTCAGGTCAGGAGTTGAGAAAAAATTTGTGCGGGCTGTTAATGCTCGCGATGGGATGCGGCGGCGTCCCGGCGCGAGCAGACGTTCCCGTATTGCCGCTGATGACCAGCGCTCCCAATGATACGGCCTCTCTCTATCAGCGGCTGATTCACGACTTGACCGGGTCTTTGCCAGCTCTGACCATAAAGCAAATGGACAACCTTTGGCGGCAGGCATTCCAGCATCGAGTCGCGGGGCTCGACGACGCGGAGAAAATGCGCCGTTATGATCCGACAGAGGAGATTGGTTTTTGCTTTGGCCGCGCCATGGCTCTCCATCTGATGGCGCGGCGTCTCGGGCTTCAGGAAGGCGCCATTGCAAAACTCTTCATCATCGGAGATCTGCGCTCCGCAAAGGACCCTGAATGGCGCTTTCATGTAACCATGCTTGCGCGCGGGCCGAAGGGGACGTGGTACGCCATCGACCCGATACGTGATGGGCCGTTGCCCGTGGAAGATTGGATTGCGCAGACGCAGGGAATATGGGACAAGGAGAAAAAAGCATGGCTCTATATCACGCCGGCCTCCGCTGTGATGCCGGACCTGCGCTCGGTGCCAGACGTCGATCAGGAGAAGGGGGAGCATTTAATTGAAATCTCCTTTAATCCCGCGCGTCATCGGGATTTGACGCGCGAGCTGAGCCTTGGTCCTCAGGCCTACGTGGTCTCCCCTGAGGCTGCGCGACGCTACTTTAGCGCGGTTGACAGTCGTCCGCCGTTTGATTTTTCAGAGAGCGTGATCAACGGCAAGTCTTATGTTTTTAACGACTACTTCGCGGATTTGTTGCGTGATATCACCGCTCCTGAGGCGCCATCGCGCTTCTCGATGCAGGAGCCTGAGCCTATTGTTCCGGGAGAGCGCGCGCAGCCGTTGGGATTGCATGTCCGTCTCTTGATGAATAGCGATGTCCGCTGATGGCGCATCCGAGACTTTACTGCAAAGCCGCTCCGGGCCTTTTTATGATGCTTGGGAGACGGCGGATCTAAAGACGCGTCGGCGCGCGACCTCGCGGAGGCTTGATGAGTACGTGCGCTTTGCTTCCCGGCAGGTGCCTTTTTATAGGCCGAGGCTTACCGTCTATGACGCCAAGGCCGAGCATCCTCTTTCCCATGTGCCCGCATTGCATTCGAGCGAGCTGCGCGATCTTCTGCCGCCGGCAAGCGTGCGCCTGCTCTCGCGCAAGGTCAAAAACTATACGGTATTCCAGAGCGGCGGCACGACCGGATTTCCCAAGACGACGCTTTTTTCCCATGAGGAGTTGGAAGGCCTCAATCTCCCGAACGCGCGCGGCTTCTATGCCGTGGGTCTGAGTTCTCAAGATCGCGTCTGCAACCTCTTTGCGGTGGGGGGGCTCTACATGACGTTCATCCACATCAACCGCATGCTGCAGCAGTACGGCTGCCAAAATTTTCCTTTCTCGAACCATACGCCCGTTGACTTCATCCACACGGTGGCAAAACTCTTCAAGGTCAACTGCATCACGGGAATTTCGAGCGTTGTCCTCAACTGCTTGCGCGGCATCGAAAAAATCGGACTCGATGGCATTAAGATCAAGAAGCTCTATTATGGAGGCGAGCACTTTTATGAGGCCGACAAGCGCGAGGTGCGCGACAAGTATGGCATTGAGGTCGTCGCCGCTCCCGGTTACGGCACCGTTGAAAGCTGGTATTTGGGCTACCAGTGCAGAGTCTGCCCGCTGGGCGTCTTCCATGCTCATGATGACCAATCCTACCTTGAGATCATCGATGAGCAGACCGGAAAAGCCTGCTTGCCGGGGCAGACGGGCATGTTGCATGTGACGGCCTTTGCTCGCCGCCTCACGCCGATCGTGCGCTATCGCGTGGGCGACCTGGCTCAGTGGGCGAAGGCGCTTTGTCCCTGCGGCCGCACGACGCCGCTATTTAAATTACTGGGGCGCGGAGACGACGTTTTGCGCATCGGCTTTGATTCGGTCGACTATCCCTTCATCCAGGAAGCCGTGAGCGGCATCAAAGGATTGCTCGGCAGCGTGCAGATGCAGAAAATGCGCGAGCAGGGGCGCGACCGGTTGATCGTGCGGGTTGAAAGCGACGCCTCCGCGCACGACTTCAAGAAGCTGAGCAAAGCCCTCGAACGAGCAGTCTGCGGCAAGCGCCCCACGTTGCGCAAGGCCATCGCCGAGAAGATGATCTGGCCCGTGAAGATTGAGCTGGTGAGCGCAGGAAGTCTGCCGCGAAATCAGCGCACGGGCAAGCTTGTGCGGGTTATTGATGCAATCTGAGATGATCCGACCAAAGGCGAGATTGGAGTTTCCCGCCGCCGAGTTATTCTTGGGGCCGGCCGTTGATTTTGCAGTTTCGTTTGCGCGTCAACTCGGCTGTGGCGCGAGTGAGCAGAAGAAGCTCGCGCACGTTGTCCAATCGGCTCTCGGCGCCGTCATGCAGAACAACGCCGGCGGCAAGTCTGAGGCGCCGGTGACGCTTGAGTTCTCCGAAAGCGCAGGCAAGCTCGTTATTGAGATCATCAACCGCGGCGTGCCGCTGCTGCTCAACGACGGCAGGAAGAACGCGCTCAACGCCGCCTATTTCGCGCAGTTTCATGAGGCCGCCAAGCACGCGGACAAAATCTCGCTGGAGAACTTTGGAAGAAAAGGGCAATGGCTGACAATCGAGAGCGGGCTGGGTCCTCAGGCCGCTGCAAAAGCGCTTTCTTTACCCGGCGTTGCGCCGACCCTCGCTATCCCCGAGGACGAGACTATCACCGTGCGTCTGCTTGAAAGCGGCGAGGAAGAAGCTTTGAGCCGCTTGTTCTACCTCGTCTATGGCTATCAGTATATCAACGAGCTTGTCTACTATCCGGAGAAGATCCAGGCGCTGATCGCCGCAGGCGAAATGATCTCGATTGTGGCGGTCCGCGGCAACGGACGGCTTGTCGGTCATGTGGGCCTCGTGCGCAAGAACTCGGCGCCCGTCGTCTATGAGGCCGCCATGGGCGTTGTCGATCCCGCCGTGAAGTCGCGCGGGCTTTTCAGGCTGTTGTTTAAGCGCACGATGGAGCAGGTCCGCGCCACGCCGATGCATTACTGCTTCATTGACTTCGTGACCAATCATGAGCTCACGCAAAAACACGTCAACCAGTACGGGGTCTGTGAACTGGCGCTGTTCGCGGGCTGCCAGACGAGCAGAACGCAGGCGAATCTGGCCAAGCTGGGCTTAGGTGAGGATCCGGTAGGCATGGACCGCTACTCGCTTTTGACCGCGATAATCCCTCAGGTGGCGCAACCCTTCGGAGCGCTCGCGACGTTGCCCGAGAGCCTGTGCTCAAGCCTCGGCTTCCTTCTCAAGCCTCTGGGACTGCGCTCAACTCCCGTCTCCCGCTTTGAGTCGTTGCCCGAGGAAGGTTCCTACAAGATGACCTGCCAGCAAGCCCAGGGCAGCGTGATCTTTGACTTAGAAGAGCCGGGTCGGCAGGCCGTCGTGGGCATCCTCGCCGAGTGGCAGGACCTGCGGCGCGAGGGATTCCAATATGCCGCTATCGAGGTTCCTCTCGACCGCCCCGGCCTGAGCCCGCTTTACGAACAACTCTCTTCTGCCGGCTTCTTCATTGCGGGGTTCGTGCCTTATCGCTTTTCCTCGCGCCTCGGCCTCCGTTTTCAGGCGCTGGGCCCGACGAAGGTGGCCTTTGAGAAGATCAAGGTTGCTTCTGAGGCCGCGCGCAAGCTGCTTAATATCGTCAAAAACGAATACTCATCGAATTGCCTTCTATGACTTCTACTCTCAACTTCGCCTCCGCTGCGGACCTATGCCGGATTCCCGACCCGCATATTTGGAGCGCTGCGAAGTCGGCGCTTATGATCGCGGCTTGCCGTGAGTTTGCCGTCTTTCACGCGGCACGTAGTCCCGAGATCGCTTACCTTTACATGCGGGAACGTTTTGACTGTACATCGATCTGCGGCGAAAACGATCTCTCACGCATCCCCATGCTCGGCGTCTCCGCGATGAAGCGCTTTTTGATCACCTCGTTGCCTCATGAGCAAGCCGTGCTAAAACTGACCTCCTCCGGCACGCGCGGCCAGAAGACGCAGATCTGGTTTGACGCGTCGAGCCTCGAACGCTGCCAAGCCATGCTTGAGTCGCAGTGGCGCCAAGAGGGCCTCGTTTCTCAAGAGGCGACGAACTATTTGATGTTCGTCTACGACCCCGAAGATGCAAAAGACCTCGGCATCGCTTTCGCCGACAAGAATCAACAGCGCTTTGCTCCCGTTCATCGAAGCTTCTACGCGATCAGGAAGGACGCCTGCGGCCAGTGGGCCTTCCGCAAGGATGAGGTGATCGAAACGTTGCGCGCTTATGCCGCAGAGGGTCGGCCGGTGCGGCTTTTCGGCATGCCGGCATTTATTCACGAGATCATGTCCGTGATGACGCGCGCCATTCAATTGCCTCCAAACAGCTGGATAGTGACCGGCGGAGGCTGGAAGGCCGCTGAGGAAAAAAATGTCTCGCGCCGAACCTTTCGCGAAAAAGCCGGCGAGCTGTTCGGCCTGGCGCTCGAAAATATTCGCGACGGCTACGGGATGGCCGAGCATTGCGCCCCTTACCTGGAGTGTCGCAAACACCGCTTTCATGTTCCCGCCTTCTGTCGTGTTTTGCCGCGCGACCCGGTGACGCTTGCGCCGTTGCCGCCGGGGCATGTCGGCCTGCTTGAGCTCATTGCCCCTTATAACGCGATGATGCCCAACCTCGCCATTCTGACGACGGACATGGGTGCTATCGAAGCGACGCCATGTCCCTGCGGCTACAACTCGCCAACCTTCGTATTGACCGGTCGCGGCGGAATCGCAAAGCACAAGGGCTGCGCCATTTCAGCCGGCGAGATCGTGAGGCGGAGATGATAAAACAACATTATTGGTTTGGAGAATGGAGGCCGGCGCAAGCGTTGACGGCCGAATCCGCCAGTGAGCTTTGCGCGCAGGCCCAGGAGAAGCGTCGTGCGGTTGCCGATTACCCGCTCGATAAGGTGATGGCTCTTCTCGCTCGTATGCGGCAAAAGTGGATGGATCCATGTTATGAGCCGCGTCAGATCTGCGAAGCTTATCTTCCTGAGGCGACAGGGTTCTCAGCGCCCATGGTCCGCAAGGGCTTGGAAGAGCTTTTCTGGACGCTTGACTGCGATCTTTTAGAAAAGAAGCTCGACACGGAACTCCGCGGGCGTCAGCGGCGCGACGGGCTCGGGCCCTACAGATGGGACTCGCTCGGCGTCGTCCTGCATGTGTTGGCCGGCAACGTCTTCGTGGGAGCGGCGGGCTCGCTCGTTGAAGGTCTGATCACGCGCAATGTCAACATCCTTAAGATGTCATCTTCAGAGACTGTTTTTTTGCCTCAGCTCGTGCGTTCTCTCCAAGAGTGCGACGCCGACGGCGTCGTCGCGGGAGCGTTGGCCGTGGTTGACTATGCGTCCTCGTCTACCGATGTTATTGAGGCGTTCAAGAAGAGCGTGGACGGCATCGTGGTCTGGGGAGGCGAACGGTCCGTGCGCGCCTACCGCGACGGTCTGCCGGCGCGCTCGCGCCTGATCGTATTCGGTCCAAAACTCAGCGTCGCCGTCATGACAAAAAAAGGGCTTGAGCGAAGGTCTTTGTCGGACTGGGCCGGGCGGCTGGCTCGCGAGATGTCGCTCTGGGATCAAAACGCCTGCACGGCGCCGCAGGTATGCTATGTGGAAGGGCTTGAGAACGCAAAAGCTCTAGTGGAAGCGCTTCCGGAAGCGCTCGAAGAGGCCGCACGGCTTCTGCCGCCCGGCCTGGTTGAAACCGACAACGCCGTCGAAATTCAGAAAGCGCGCTCGATTGCCCTCGTGGCCGAGGCGCGCGGCACGGGCCTTCTGCGAGAGGCTAAGAGGGGGCTCGATTGGACCGTCATGCTCGATGATGACATCACGCTTGAGCCCTCGCCCTTGCATCGCACTCTTCGCGTGATCGCCGTCGAAAGCGTTGACGCGGTGATCGCGCAACTTGCAGCGCTTCGCGGCTATATACAGACGACGGGCCTGGCCGCAGGGATCGCAGAACAGGCGGATATCGCCGAATTATTTGCGCGCGAGGGTGTCTTGCGCATCGTCGAACTCGGGCACATGGGCGAAGGCGCTATCGACGACCCGCACGACGGCCGCTATGATTTGCCGCAGTACCACCACCTCACTTTGACGCGCGGGGCCTTCCCGCCGGATTGGGAGGAGTTTTCAAGGCTTTCCGGTTCTCAGCGCCGCGGGCTCATGGATTCAAGACTGCGCCGGCTCATCGCCAAGGCGCGGCAGTCAGCGTTCTACGGCGAGCGTCTCAAAAATATTGTCGTCGATGGCATTGCCGATCTTGCCCTGATCCCCATGCTGACGCGCGAGCAGATGGATATGAACATGCCGCCGAAGGGATCTGGCCTCAGCGTCGGCCTCTGGAGAGGAGGCTATGTCACGCGCAGCGGAGGCTCTTCGGGGGAGCCAAAGTTTTCAATATACGACAAACCTGATTGGGACTGCCTTGTCGATCACGCCGCGGGTCTTTTCCCGGCTCTTGGCCTTGGCGCATCTGATCGTCTGGCCAACTTCATGTTGGGTGGAGACCTCTACGGCAGTTTCGTTTCCTTCGACCACATTAACCACAAAGTCGGCGCCGCCAATTTTTGTTTTTCAGGAAGTTCCACGCCAGAGACGTTCGTCTTAATATGGAGGCAGTTCGGCCTTAATGCCGTGGAGGGCATCCCTTCATCCTTGATTCCCTTTTTACGCCGCGCCAAGGCGCTCGAGCCGGCGTTGACGCTGGAGAAGGTTATTTACGCGGGCGCTCCGTTGCCGGCATCAGACCGCAGATGGCTTGAGTCCGAGCTCAAGGTCTCGCGCGTGGCGTCGATCATCGGCGCCAATGATGGCGGCCAGATCGGCTTTCAATGCTCGGCGATGTCCGGCGCGCTGCATCACGCGGTTGACGACTTCAACTATCTTGAGGTTGCCGATGAGCAAGGCAGACCCTTGCCCGACGGCGAGACCGGCCAAATGCTCATCACGAGCCTTCTTAAATACGCTTTCCCGCTCATCCGCTACGCCCTTGGCGACCAAGGCCGATTCATTCCCGAGCCTTGCGCCTGCGGACGCCCGGCGCGCGTATTCGAATATCAGGGCCGAGCCGACGACATCCTCTCGGTCGGCATGATGAACGTCAGCTACCGCGACCTCGCGCGTTCTCTGGAGGGCTTGCCGCTCTCCAGCCTCCAGATGGCCGTGCGCAATGACGAGCGGGGCGAGTCGCTGGTGCTTCGCGCGGAGACCGAGCAGGCATCTCCTGAACTAATGCTGAGCATCGAGCAGGCCGTGCTGGGATCGATCGAAAAAATCAAGATCCGTCTTGCCGAGCGCGCCTTGGCTGAGCTTAAGATTGAGCTCTATAAGCCGGGCGAACTGCCTCGCAACCTGCGCACGGGCAAGCTCAAGACGATTATTGACGAGCGCGGCTAGCCATGCTCTCAAAATTGCGCCTGCCGCTCGTCTTGCGCGACAAGAACATGGCCGCTCTCTGGCTCGGCCAGCTATTGAGCCAGGCGGGTACGCGCATGTATCAGATTGCCTTGGCTTGGTGGATCGTCACGCAGACGGAGACCCCGGGCATCAACTTGGGCTTATTCATGGGAGCCGGAGCATTGCCGGCCATTTTTCTTATCAAGCCGATCGGCCAAATGATCGACTCGCGCCGCGCCAAATCGCTTCTCATCGCCAGCGATCTCGCCTGTTTTGCGGTCATCGCGGGCGTTGGACTATCCTTTAAGCATGCGCTTATGGGTCTGCCGTTGATTTTTGTCTCCGGCTTTATGGTCGCAGGACTTGCCGCAGTCTTTGATCCCACGCTCAATAAAGCGCTGGCGGAGGCCATCCCTCCGGTTGACATGGAAGAGGCGATCGCCTTTCAGTCCTCGACCCAATCTCTGGCGAGCTTTGGCGGCGCGGTGGCCGGAGCTCTGCTGATTGATCGCCTGGGCATCGCCGGCGTAATATGGCTCAACGCCGCAAGTTTTTTGGTTTCAGCCGGCTGCAATGCGTTCTTGACTTTGAGAGTCGTACCGGCCAAGACGGTCGCCGAAGATCGAGCGTCGTCAGCCTGGTCATTGCTCAGGGGCTTCCCGTTGATGAAGAGAGTGCTCATTGGTTTTGGCCTCATTAACTTTTTTCTGACGCCCATCCTCGTCGTGCTGCCGATTTATGTGCGCAAGACTTTGCACGGATCGGCCGCCATGTTGGGAAGGCTTGAGGGGGGGGTATGGCTGGGCTTGCTTGTGGGAACCTTCGTTGCGCCTTGGGTGCGCGCGACCAATACGTTGGCTCTTGGATCGGCGTGTGTGGCCGTGATGGGCTTGAGTTTGGGGATTGCCGGGATATTCACTCACCCGCATGTTCTCCTGATTGCATTATTTTTTGCCGGCGCAGCTCTCGGCGTCAACAATGTGAAATTTTTGGCCTTGTTCCAAGAGAAAGTTCCGGCCGAATTTAAAGGGCGCTTCTTCGCGTTAATGCAGGCGCTGTTGAGCTTCAGCTATCCCGCCGCTTTTCTTATATTCGGAGTGTTGTCTGATTTTCTGGCGCCGCCAAACTTATTCCTGATCCAAGGCCTGGGCATATTGGCGCTGAGCTCTTACTTCCTGCGGCTGGCGCAGTCAGCGGACAAGCTTCCCGCCGCGGCGGCGCTGTGACAACGTTCCGGCTCGCGGGACCTGCCGACGCGCAAGCGCTCAAGCGCCTTTATGCTCTGACCGGGCAACGGCCCACCGGCGTTGGGATGTGGGCCGATGAGCGAACGCTTGCCGCGCAGTTGGCCAACCCGTGCCGTCTTTGGACCGTGGCCGAGGACGCATTGGGGATCACGGCTGTGGCGAGCTTGACTCTTGAGAGAGACAATCGCCTTGCCAAGCTTTACCGCCTGTTCACCCTTGCAGTCTGGGAAGAACGCCGTGATGTGCTGATGGGCTGTCTTCGTCTAGCGATGAAGACGATCCTCAATTCCAATCTGGCCGACGTGGTCTATTGCACGGCCCGAACGATCAACTCCGCCGATCAACTTCTGACGCTCGAGCAAGGATTTAAGGCCATCGGCATATTCCCCAACGCCCCTTCGGCCGACGGGCAGAAAGTGAGCGGCCTGGCGGCCTGGTATGCCCCGGGTGTGATCGAACGCCGCTACGCTGATTACGCCATGCACCCCGCCGTGCGCCCATTTTTTGAGCTGGCGCGCGCGCAGCTGAGTTTTTCGGACCTGCCGCAGGCCGCTGTCTTCCTCCCGCCTGAAACCGGGTCGGCGCTGCCGCCTCTGGAGATGATTTCAGCTCCACTATTTGCCGCCGAGCAGTTTCGGATGCTCAAAGAGCGCCGCAAGCTTTCGGTCAATTTCTACCCATTCCAGGCGCCCAATGTTCTTGTGACAAGTCCTGACCGGGACATACAAGTATTCGCGGCGGTGCCTCCGGAACTCGGTTTTGCCGCCGTCATCGGCGAACATCTCAAAACCTCGGTCCACCCTGTAGCCTTGTACCGTGCCGTTGCGGCTCTTCTGAGGCAGACAGGGGCGGCTTATATCGAGGTCATCAATGACGCTTCCGACACATTGGGCATCGAGTGCATCCTGCGCGCCGGCTTCGTTGTCTGCGGCTACTTCCCCGCGCTAAAATCCGCCGACGACGCGCGCCGCGACTTTGTCGTTTTCGCGCGATCCTTTGAGCCTATTGACGCCGTTCATGTCGCCATGCCGCAGGCTTTCGCCGGGTTTCTTCAGGAGTTTCTAAAGGCGCAGCCGTAAAACGAACGCAATCTGGAGGGGACTGTAGGCCCTCGGCGGCAGCAGGCTGCCGCAATCCAAGCGCTCCACAAAAATGCGCCCGCCAGGAATCGAACCTGGACCCGCAGCTTCGGAGGCTGCTGTGATATCCATTTCACCACGGGCGCGGAAGATGGACTCTTAGGGTTGGCGCAATAATAACTATGTGTTTTTGTATGCCGATGCTTCACTCTAACTGCGTTGCTCGTCGGTCACATACCTATCGGTATGCTCCCTTCTCGCGCCTTGTTAGAGTATCGCCTCGACATCCAAAATTCACAAAGTTATTATTGCGTCAACCCT
>CAZGVK010000046.1:0-18872 GCA_964529095.1 uncultured Elusimicrobia bacterium | reverse complement strand
AACGACCGATGCGTGTCGTTCACCTTGAGAGCATCGGCAGGCGGGTTTGGAGCACTTGCGGCCTCAGTGTGTAGACCATACCCCTAAAGGAGAGATAATCCGACACGAGAAATGAATGGTTCTGCACCCCTGTTGCATCGGGAAGATTAGCGGAAACGGCGTGGTTAGGCGGCGTAAATAAATAAAGGTGGCAAATTGAATTATGTCGTCGGCCGAACTGAAAACATTAATTTGATTTTATTTATTTACGCCGACTTAGAGTGAAGCATCGACATCCAAAAATACATAGTTATTTTTTCGCCAACCCTTAGGGTCCTTCGCGAACGACTATCGTGCGCCGACGGTCGCGCGCGACGGCGCGTATGCGCCAGCCGCGGTTGCCGGCTTCCATGGTGAACGGCTCGGGCATGAACAGGAGAGTCATCGCCGTTTTGAATTTCACAGGATCGCCGCTGGCCGCGGCCAAATCATCGAGCGATGCCGCATAGGTTGCGTTCTTCTTCTTGAAAGCTTCCTGAACTCCCGCGATCACGGCCAGGCCCGAGTTCGCCTTGGCGACGGCCGCGCGATCATGCGGTGTGGGCCGCGCCCAGCCGGAGTAAATATGAAAGCCGAACAAGCCGATGGCGGCAAGCGCGCCGACAAGAAACAGGGCCGTGCCCTCGACTGCGGACTTGCGGTATGCCTCGACGACGACCGTGCCGGAAGCGTAATCGTGAAGCGTTCTGTTCTCGCGATTGCAGAGCGCCACAAGAAATCCGAAGCTGCCCGCCGTCGAACCGATCAGCCAGACCAAAACGCGAATGAGACTGGGAAAGAATCCCGGGAGTCCGCCGCCGCGAGCGACGACGCGCAATCCGAGCAGGCGCTTGCCGATCGTGCCTCCATTGAGATTGCCGATGAACTGATAGACGCAGATCAAGCTCAGCCACGCGACTGCGACAGACGCTAAAAGTTTCAGCGTGGGGGCCTTTGCAAGAGGGCCGAGAAGAACCGCGACCGTGGCGGCCGCCCCGACGCTGAAGGGAAGCGTGTCGATCAGATAGGCGAGGAAGCGGTCGCTGAACCGTGCGGCGCGAACATTGAGCATGAGCTTATGAAGCGACAATAGCATTTGCGCGTATGCTGATAGGAAAGCTATCCTCTATCGGCTATGAAGGTCCACAAGATAAAGCAGTTCAGCGTTTTTATGCCGAACAAGCCCGGGGTGCTCACGCGCCTGGCGGCTTTGTTCGCGGAGAAGGGCATCAATATCCTCGGCATCGCATCGGAGATCCGCGACGACTCCGGCCTCGTGCGTATTGCCTTGGAAAATGACGCGGAAGTATCCTCAATTCTGTCGTCTGCGGGCTTCTCGAGCGTCGAGACCCCCATTCTCTCCGTCGAGGTCGACGACAAACCCGGCGAACTGTTGCGCGTGGCGGCGGCGCTTGCCGAGGGGAAAGTCAACATCACGACGGTCTACGGCGCCGTAGTTTCGGGCGGGAGCACCGCCCGCATCTTGATCGCAACGCCGAATATCGACAAGGCTCTGGCGATAATCGAACATCTCACGGCCGAAGAACCCAGCGCCGCTTAAATTCGTTAGAATAAAACCATGTGCCGGCTTTTTGCGCAAGTCGCCCCGCAGAGCATCTCCGCCCGTGATTTTCTCGCGGACTCGGAGTTTTCTTTATTGAGGCAGGCCGACGCCGACCTCTCTAACCCCCAAAAGGACGGCTGGGGGCTCGCTTGGTTTGGGGAAGATGGCAAGGCGAACGTGATCAAAAGCGGCCGGGCCGCCTCCGAGGAACGCGCGCGTTTTACAACTGCGGCGGATCACGCGCGCTCATCGGTGGTGCTGGGACACATTCGCGCCGCATCGTCGGGCATTGGCATCGATGACGCGCATTCCCATCCGTTCGCCGACGCGGGCTGGGTCTTCGCGCACAACGGAACTCTGCATATCCATCAGGAGGTTGCCGCCGCTCTTGGCCCGCGCCGGGCGTGTCTTGAAACCGGCAGCGACAGTGAGGTATATTTTCAGCAGTTTATGAAGTTTTATGCGGCAGGCGCAGAGCCTGCGGTCGCTTTCGAGTCGTGCATCCTTGAGAACTGGCGGCTCTGGGACGATTGCAAGTCGCGCTATCCGCAACACCGCGCGCCCTACACAAGTCTCAATGCAATCGCCTCCAATGGTAAAGCTCTCCACGCGCTTTGCCACGCCACGGACCGAGGACTCTCCACGCACGGCGTCTGCCATCGAGATCAGCCTTGGTCGGTCATGAGCTACACGACCCGAGGGGGCCGCTTCCTCCTTGCCAGCGAAGCTCTTGATGGGAAGCGGGACTGGACGAATCTCAAGCCTCCCGAAATAATTTCCGCCGTGCCCTCTTCAGACGGCGTCGCTGTCCACCGCCGAACGCTTTCGCCGATCACAGCGCAGGGACCGGTGCCGGAGGTTTCTCGATCATGAAATTACTATTCTTTCCGCTGTTGCTCATCGGCGTTTTTTTGGCCTATCAGCAATTCAAGCCGGCGGCGCCGCCGCAGATGCCGCCGCCGATGCCGGCCATCTTGTCTGATCCCGTGCCGATGATCAACTCAGCCGAGCTGGCCAATATCACAAAGTCCACCGAGGATCAGGATCCAAACGTGCGCTGGGAGGCCGCGCTCCTTCTCGACAAAATGAAGTCGCCGCAGGCGCCGTCGATCCTATTTCGCATGCTCCATAATGACGTTGAACTCACGGTGCGCCTCAAGGCGATCGAACTGCTGAGCAGCCGCAGCGGCCCCGACGTGCTCAACGCGCTGGTCCGAGGACTGAGGGATCGGGAGCCGGACGTGCGCCGAGCCTGCCTCGGCGCGCTTGAAAAAATCGGCGACTACTCCGTGGCCGGCGCCATAGCCTCAGGTCCGATCAAGGATCCGGAAGAAAGCGTGCGCCTGCAAGCTCTTAAGACCCTCAACGCGCTTCAAGACAAGAAGCATGCTGAAATCGAAGCCGCGCGCGCTCTCTACGAACAAGAAAAAGCGGCGGCGGAAATCCCCAAGTAGAACGCATCCCCAGGAGAAACCCGTCATGGAACTTACCGGCATCAAGGAACTCAATAAACAGGTCGCCGACGAGAGCCTGTTCGTCGCGGATCTCAAACGCGAAATAGGCAAGGTCATCATCGGTCAGGATGAAACGCTCGACCGCATCCTCGCAGCACTCGTCTCGGGCGGCCACGTCCTGCTTGAAGGCGTGCCCGGCCTCGCGAAGACGCTCACGATCAAGACCTTGGCGCGCTGCATCTCCGCCACATTCTCTCGCATCCAGTTCACGCCCGATCTCCTGCCCGCCGACCTCACCGGCACTCTCATCCTCGATCCTAAAACCGGCGATTTTAAACCGCGCAAAGGGCCTGTCTTTGCCAACCTCGTCCTCGCTGACGAGATCAACCGCGCTCCCGCCAAGGTCCAGAGCGCCTTGCTTGAAGCGATGCAGGAGCGGCAAGTGACCATCGGCTCGGAGACGCACGCGCTTCCTGATCCGTTTCTGGTTCTTGCCACGCAGAACCCGATCGAGCAGGAGGGAACCTACCCCTTGCCCGAGGCTCAGATCGACCGCTTCATGATGAAGATCCGCCTCAACTACCCGACGAAAGCCGAGGAAAAATTAATCCTCGTGCGCATGACAGGCGATACCGCGCCGACGGTCAATGCCATCGTCACGCTTGAGCAGTTGAAGCGCGCGCGCACGGTCGCCGCCTCGATTTATCTCGATGAAAAAATTAAGGACTACATCGTGGACCTCGTCTATGCCACCCGCGAGCCCGCGACGCACCGCCTCGCCTCGCACCAGCATCTCATCGCCTACGGCGCCAGCCCCCGCGCCACGATCTTTCTCGCGCAAGCCGCGAAGGCCCATGCGTTCATCAACGGCCGCGGCTATGTAACGCCGGAGGATGTGAAAACGATCGGACCCGACATCCTGCGCCACCGTGTCCTTCTCAGCTACGAAGCCGAGGCCGAGGGCATCGACAGCGACAAGGTCATACGGGCCGTCTTCGAAGCCGTCGAGGTGCCTTAGAGGCGCTCGACCAGGAATGCTCCCGCAAGAAATACTGGCGCAGGTCCGGCGTCTTGAGATCGTCACCGGCCGCTTGGTCGCCGCGAGCTTCTCCGGCGACTATCTCAGCGTCTTCAAAGGACGGGGCATGGAATTCGCTTCGGTGCGCGAGTATGCCGAGGGCGACGATCCGCGCGACATTGACCGGAACGTGAGCGCCCGCGCCGGGAAACCTTTCGTGCGCCAGTACGTTGAAGAGCGTGAGCTCACCGTCGTCATCGCCGTCGACCTCTCCGCGTCGCTCTCCTTTGGCTCCGCCGATCGAATGAAGCGCGAAGCCGCAACCGAGGTCGGCGCTGCGTTGGCCTTCGCCGCGCTCCAGAACAACGACAAGGTCGGTCTCGCCGTGTTCACCGACAGCGTGGAGCGCTGGCTGCCTCCGCGCAAGGGACGGCGGCATGTGCTTGCCGTTATCCGCGAAATCCTCGCCTTTGAGCCGCGCGGACGGAAAACGGCTGTCGGACCGGCTCTTGATCGCCTGACGCGCATGCTCAAGCGTCGATGCATCCTCGTTCTCATTTCCGATTTTCGGGATTCAGGCTTTGAGCGTGCGCTGAAGCTGTGCGCCCTCAAGCACGATCTGATTCCCGTCGTCATCACCGACCCCCGCGAGCTCACTCTGCCGTCGGTCGCCGCCGTTATCACGGCCTACGATCCGGAAACCAACGCCGAGGGCGTCTTCGACCTGCGTCGCGATACCGCTGAATTCGCGCGCGAGGAATTTGCGCGGCGCGCAACGCTCGACAAACTCTTCCGCGCCAGCGGCCTGGAAGCCGTCTCTGTGACGACCGACAAGCCCTCTCTGGATCCATTGCTCGCGTTCTTCCGCAGGCGGGCGAAAAGGAGAAGCAGGTGACGTCTCTTTTGCCCTCGATCCTCCTGCTGATCCTGCCCGTATGCGCGCAGCAAAGCCAATGGCAAATCTCCTCTTCTTCCGCCGCCGTCCTGGCGGCGGAATCGTTGATTCTTTACCGCGGCGGCCCCGCCGAACTCAAGGCCGACATGGAAAGTTCCCGCACCAATGACATCATTGTCGTGAGCGCCGTTGAAAAAGAAGGCCTGTGGTCATGGACGGTTTTGCCCTTGTCCACGGGAACATTAATGTTCGTCGCGCGCTATCTGGCGCCGGACGGGAAAGCCGTCGCCGCGCCGAGTGTTTCCTTCCATGTGACCGCAGCAGAACTTCCAAAGGAAGCGGACATTTCCGACATCAAGGGACCGCTCCAAGCCTGGCCGGCCCTTTGGCCCTGGTTCCTCGCCGCAATCGTTGCCTTCTCCGCCAGGTTCTGCTGGAAACGTTGGAGAAGGCGTCCTCTCGCGCCCGCCGGCGCTCTGGTTTTCGAGGCGCTGTCGCCGCCGGAGGAAGTCGCCGCGCGTGCAATTGCGGAATTGCGCGCCTGCGGGCTCTGGAACTCCAATCCGGCCGCCTACTATCTTCGTCTAACCGACATCCTGCGCGCCTACCTCGAGGCCCGCTACAGCCGGCCCGTCACCGCCATGACGAGCGTTGAGGTCGAGCGTCTGGTAAAGATGCGCACGCAGGACTTAAAGATCGGCGGCGCCGTGCGCGAGCTGCTCAACCGCGCTGACCTCGTCAAGTTCGCAAAAGCAACGCCGGGTCCGGAGGAGGGCCCGCATGACGCGGATTCAGCGCTCAGCTTAATTGCGGCAACCACACCCCCGGTCTACGCTTCCAAGGAGAAAGAGCCGTGAGGTTCCTGTATCCCTGGCTGCTGCTCTTGGCGATCCCCGCGCTCGTCGCGGCCGTTGTTGCGGTCTTAAGACCCGGCGGAGGCAAATTGGCGTTGCCCGCGGGCGCGGGTCTACGCATGCGCCGGCCCTCGCCGCGCGCGCGCGCCGCGCGCGCAGCACCGCCCGTCCTCCTCGCGTTGGCCGCGTGCCTGCTTGCCGTAGCGCTGGCGCGACCGCAGAAAATATCTCAATTTTTCGCCAACGAGGGCGCCGGCATCGACATCATGCTTGCCATCGACAGTTCGCTGTCAATGAAGGCTGTCGACTTCAAGCCCACCCGCCTTGACGCCGCGAAAACGACGGCGCGACGATTCATCCTCGGACGCGCGCAAGACCGCATCGGCCTGACGACCTTTGGCGGAGCGCCGCTCTTGCTCTGCCCCCCGACTCTCGACTATGACGCGCTGCTCGGCCGCCTCGACGAGCTCGACGCCGGCATCACCCGCGCCGACGGCACCGCTCTCGGCGACGGCTTGGCCTCGGCTGTCTCGCGCCTGAAAGAAACGAGCGCCAAGAGCAAGGTCATCATCCTGCTCACCGACGGGCGCAGCAACACCGGCATCGTCGACGCGTTGACCGCCGCGAAAGCCGCAACGGCTTTTGGCATCAAGGTCTATCCGGTCGGCGTCGCGGGCAAGGGCGATTCATCCATGACGATCGATGACCCGCGCTACGGCCGGGTGAGGGTTCCGGTCACCGACGACCTTGACGAAGAGACCTTGTCCGAGATCGCCCGTCTGACGGAGGGCAAGGCGTACCGCGCCCAGGATGGCGGCGAGCTCAAAAATATATTTGCGGCAATCGACCGTCTGGAGAAATCGAAGGTGGCCCTGCCCAAGAGCACGGCGGTCGGCGATCTGCACTCCTGGCCTCTTGGTTTCGCGCTGATTCTCCTATTGCTTGAGTCCGCGCTGGCGGCGGGCCCGTTGCTGAGGTGGCCCTGATGTTCCGCTCTCCCGCTTGGCTTGCCTCAACGCTCGCGCTGATTCCTATGGCCTGGGCCTTAATACGCTGGGCCCGGGTCCGCCGCAGGCGCGTGAGCGCCGCGCTCGGCCAAGCTCAGACGCTTGACCGGAACATAACGCCCTCACGACGGGATGCCGCCTCCAATCTGCGCCTGGCCGGGATCGTCTTTCTATTGCTCGCGCTCGCCGGCCCGCAATTCGGAGTGGAGCTGATGGAAACTCGCTCCGACGCGCACCAGGCGGTGATCGCAATAGATGTCTCGCTTTCCATGCTCACATCCGATGTCAAACCCAATCGCCTGGAGCGCGCAAAGTCCGCATTGTCTTTGCTCATCGAGCAGCTCCGCGGTGAGCGCATCGGCGTCGTCGCCTTCGCCGGCGAGGCGCAAACCATTTGCCCGCTCACGCAGGATGCCGACGCGGCCAAGCAGCTGCTCTCAGCGCTCGCCGTCGGCGCCATCCCCGCTCCCGGCTCCGCGATCGGCGCGGCGTTGCGCGCCTCCGTCGCTCTTCTCGGCCGTTATCCAGGAGGCAAGGCCGTGATCCTGCTCACCGACGGGGAGGACCACAAGTCCGATCCTCTCGGTGCCGGGCGCGAGGCCGCCGCCGCCGGCGTGCGCGTCTACGCCGTCGGTATCGGCACTCCGGAGGGAGAGCCGATACCGGCGACCGGCGGGACTTATCATAAAAATGCCAAAGGCGATACGGTCGTCAGCAGACTCGATGAAACCATGCTCGCTCATGTCGCAAAAGAGACCGGGGGCGCTTATTACCGCACGACACCCAGCTCCGATGAGATCTACGACATCGCCAAGCGTATCCGCGAACTCGACACGGCCAAGGGCGTCTCCGGAACCGTCAATCACTGGCGCAACCGCTACGCTTGGCCGGCGTCCGTCGCCTTTCTTCTACTGCTCCTGGAACTGATCCTGCCTATGGTTCCAATCAAAAAGACCCGTTCGCCGCTGCTCGCAGCGCTGGCTTGCCTCGCCTTGTCGGCGCCTGCCTCTGCCGCGACCGCAGAAGGCTCTTTGCGCGCGGGCAACCAGCTCTATTCTAAGGAAAAGTATGAGGAGGCGCTCGAGCGCTACGGAGAGGCCTCCACAAAAAAACCGAATGACATACGCCCCGCATTCAACACCGGCAGCGCTTTATATCGTCTTGAAAAATTCGCGGACGCGACAGCGCTCTATGAGACTCTCGCCGCGCGCAAGCATATTCCGGCAGCGGCGCGCTCCGCCGCGCTGTATAATCTGGGCAACGCGCGTTTTAAGAGCGGCGAGTTCCCCGCCGCCGCGTCCGCTTTTCGGAGCGCTCTGACGCTGACGCCGAGCGATGCCGACGCGCGGCACAACCTGGCTGTGAGCGTCAAATATATCTCGAATCCACCGCCTCCAAAAAAGAACAAACCCAACCCTAAAAAAGACAAGCCGCAAACTGATAAAAAAAACCAACCCCCCAGCGGCGATGGGGAAAACTCTCCGCCGAAGGACCCCCCGAAAACACGGCCCCAAGACGCGCTCACCAAAGAAGCCGCCGAACGCATCCTGCGAGCCGTCAGCGAGCGCGAGAAGCAAAGTCAGCGCCAGGCCGCGGAAAGCCGCCGCGCGCAAGGCAAGCCGCCGGCAGGTGAGGACTGGTGAAAAGCGGGGCTCTCGCCGTTTGGCTGTGCCTCGGCGCCGCCTCCGCCGCTGCCTCGGACCTTTCCGTCTCCGCAACGCTCAACAATCAGCGCGCAGCGCTCGGCAATCAACTCATGCTGTCGGTGGCGATTTCAGGATCAAGCTCCGCCGCGCCTCGGGCCCCTCTCATTGCGGACGTCGAGGTCTATGAATCCGGCAAAAGCCAAAACATGTCGATCATCAACGGCAGCATCTCATCGCAAGTGGTCTACACCTACGTCCTTCAGCCGCGCAAGGCCGGCCGCTTCATCGTGCCTCCGATAGAGGTCCCCGGCGCTGCGCCGACTGCGCCAATTGAATTCGTCGTCGAGACGGAAAGCGAAAGGACGCCTTCCTCCCCGCCGCAGACAACACGCGACTCAGCGCTCGCCTCGGACGCATTTGTCACGGCAACGCTGACAAAGCTGCGGCCCTTTGTCAACGAGCAGGTCACTCTCACCGTGCGTTTCTTCACGGCCGTTTCATTGCTCGACGCGCCGCGCTATGCGGCGCCGACGCTGACGGGCCTGCTCTCTGAAGATCTCGGCGCGCAAGGCCAGGGGACGACCGTCATCGGCGGGCGCTCTTACAATTTCTCGGAACTCAAAAGCGCGTTATTCCCAGTCTCAGTCGGCCGCGCCACGATCGGCCCAGCCGTCGTCACGGTCCGCATTCCCCGCCGCGGCAGTCAAATCACAGGGGATGACTTCTTCGATCGCTTTTTTAACATGAACATGTCCGCGCCGGAATCAAGACGATTGCAAAGCGATCCGCTCTCCATTCAAGCCGATCCCCTGCCGGACGGAGCGCCCGAGGATTTCTCCGGCATCGTGGGCGTTTTAACCATCGCGGCGACGGCGGACCGAACCCGCCTCAAAGCCGGCGAAGCTCTGAACATGACCGTGACCGTCACCGGCATCGGCAATATTAAATCCTTGCCCGAACCCAAACGCCCTCGCCTGCCGTCTGTCCGCTTTTTTGATTCCGAAAGCTCGATCAAGATCGAACGCTTCGGCGACAAGGTGGGGGGATCTAAAATATTCAAGATGGTCCTTGTGCCTCGCGTCTCCGGGCCGCTGGAAATTCCGCCGTTGACGATCTCTTATTTCGACTCCGCCAAGCGCGCCTATGCGCGCGCGCAGAGCCTTCCCATCCGAATCAACGTCCTTCCCGGCGACCCGAATGCAGCGCTGCCCGTGGCAAGCCCAAACGCCTCCCCGGCCCCCGATGTGATGGCGATGGCCGTGGATATCCATTATCTAAAAGCGCCCGGCGGGCACGGCGTTGCCGTGCGAAAGCTTGGCACGGCTCTCGCCGCATTCGGCGCGCCGAAATCCTGGCACGCCATTCCTTTCCTTTTTGTCCTCGCCGCTTTGCTCATCGACTGGCGCCGCCGAGCGCTCGCCTCCAACCCCCGCGCGCGCCGCACGCGCAAGGCGCGCGCGACAGCCGAGCGACGGCTTAGGGAAAGCGAAGCCCAGACCGATATCGAGCGCGCGGTCGCGCTTCTCGGCGAAGCGCTGACCGGCTATTTCGCCGACAAGTTCGATCAGCCGGTCGCCAGCTTGACGCTCAAGGCCGTCATTCAACGCCTGGAGAATCAGCCGTCCCCGCCGGACCTCGCAAAAATTGATCGCTTAAAATCCGCCTGGAACGAACTCGATCTTCTGCGCTACGCGCCAGGCGGCGCCGGGCAAGCCGAGATCAAGCGCTTGTCGACGGAACTCCAAGAGATAACACGCGCCTTCGACAAGGAGTTGCGACCATGATCGCAGCAGTGCTCGTCGCAGCGCTCGCCGTGCCCGCCGCCGCGGCGACATACGCCGACGCCAAAGCCGCCTACGACGCGGGGAATTTCATCGCGGCGACAGCCGAGTTCGAAGCGCTCGTCTCGGCTCATCCTGGTGAGGCGACGTTGCATTATGATCTCGGGAATGCCTTGCTCAAGGCCGGAAAGCGCGGGCGCGCCTCCGCGTCCTATCAACGCGCCTTCGACTTAGATCCGCGCGACGCCGACAACCGCCACAACCTCGAC
This sequence comes from uncultured Elusimicrobia bacterium, assembly GCA_964529095.1. Taxonomy (GTDB): domain Bacteria; phylum Elusimicrobiota; class Elusimicrobia; order UBA1565; family UBA9628; genus GWA2-66-18. The sequence goes on along the minus strand of CAZGVK010000046.1, from coordinate 8,366 downwards.
TTCGTTCTCAAACTCTCCGGCGAGGAACTCTCACCCCCCGGCATACCCGCGCCCGCCTTTGCTGCCTTTACGCTATTGTCCGCGCGTGAGCTCGCGGGCCTGCACTGGCTTGCCGCTTGGATAACATTGTTCTTCGCCGGGCTGGCGCTGCTCGGCCGAACCCTTTCTTTGGGAATTTGGAAGGAACAGAGCCTCGCTTTATGGCTCGGTCGAAGAAATTTTTCAAATTGCTTGATCATCAGCGCCACGGCCTGGCTATTTTTGTTCCTATGGTGGGCGGGCCTATGCGCGGTGTTCCCGCCGGAACGCGGCGTCATCGTCGCTGAACGCGCGGAACTGCGCAACGGGCCCGGGAATCAATTCACCGTCGGTTACACGGCGCCCGAAGGGCGGCGCGTGCGCGTGCTGTCGGAGAGCGGCGTCTGGCTTGAAGTGGGCCTGCTCAAAGAAGGCGTCAAAGGCTGGACCAGCGCCTCCTCCGTCGAAAATCTTGCGCCCCGCCGCTCAGACTGATAGGCTACCCGCGTGAGAGAACTCGTCATCTATGAAAACGGCCATGCCAAAAAACACGCCGCCAAGATCACGCTCATGTTCACCGGGCACCTCTCCAAGAACGGCCTGCGCCTGACCGGACAACGCCGCCTGATCCTCGATCAATTCCTCAAGACCGACCATCACTTGAGCCAGGATGAGATTTACATCGCCCTGCGCGCAAAGGGCGTGGGCCGCGCCACCGTGTTCCGCACGCTGAAGATGCTCCAGGAATGCGGCCTGATCGCTCCAGTCATAGGCCGCGACGGGATCGCTCGCTTCGAGGTCGAACTCGACCGCCCGCATCACGACCATCTGATCTGCATCGCCTGCGGGCGCATTCAAGAGGTGCGCTGGCCCGCTCTTGAGAAGATACAAGACGCCACGTGCCGCAAAGCGGGCTTTGTGCCGCAATGGCACCGGCACGAAGTCTTCGGATTGTGCAAAGACTGCGCCGGCCCTTAACCCGCAGAGAGAACATGGCCAAGATGCGCCTTCACGTCGTCACCTTCGGCTGTCAAATGTCCGTCGCCGACGGCGAGGAATTGGCGGCGCCGCTGAAAGACCGCGGCTTCATCGCCGTCGCAACACCGGAGACGGCGGATGCGATCGTGCTCAATACCTGCACCGTGCGCCAGCACGCCGAGGACAAGGCCTTGTCGCTCATCGGTCGCCTGCGCGCTTGGAAGCAAAAGGACCCCGAGCGTGTGCTGATCGTGGCGGGCTGCGCCGCCGAGCGTCTTGGCCCCTGGATTCAGAAACGCTTTCCGTACGTGGATCTGGTCGTCGGCGCCAAATCCATCGAGGATTATCCTAAAATCCTCGCCGCGGCTCTCGACTCGCGCTTCGATGCTCTCGCCGAGACGCGCCAGGCCTTCGCCGCCGAAACGCAGAGCCCGGACACGCCGACGGGCTGGGCTTCGTCCTGCTCGGCTTTCCTCACGATCATGCGCGGATGCAACTACTCCTGCTCTTACTGCATCGTGCCGGCCGTGCGCGGACGAGAGTTGTACCGGCCGCTGGAGACGCTGCTGGCCGCAGCGCGGGAGAAAGTGGCGCTGGGCGCCAAAGAAATCACGCTTCTCGGCCAGACAGTCAATAGTTGGCACGCTTCCGAGGGGCGGCGGCAGGTGTTCTTTCCAGAATTGCTGGCTCGACTGGGGGCAATCGACGGCTTGGAGCGGCTCCGATTTGAGAGCCCTCATCCGCATTTCGTCAACGACGCGCTTATCGAGGCCATGGCGACGACAAGGTCTGTCTGCGAACAGCTTCACCTGCCCATCCAATCCGGCTCGGACCGGCTCTTAAAGATCATGCGGCGCAATTATGACTCCGCCGCAATCCGCGCAAAAACCAGCCGCCTGCGCGCGGCCATTGCGCGCATTGAAGTATCAACCGACATTATCGTAGGATTTCCTTCGGAGACCGAGGATGACTTCGAGCGCACTCTCGACCTCGTCCGGTGTCTGCGGCCTTCGTGGTCGTACACGTTCAAGTACTCGCCTCGCGAGGGAACAGAATCGGCGTCCATGGGAGATGACGTCCCGCCCGAGGTGAAGGAAGAGCGTCTACAGCGGCTCAACGCGCTTTGCGATGGGCTGACATCCGATGCGCTGGCGGCGCGGGTGGGGAAGGTCACGGAAGTTCTCGAAGAACAGGGCGGGTTCGGTCGCGCACGGGATGGTTTTAGGGTCGTTTGGCCCCAAACCGGGCCGCCGGGACGATTGGTCAAGGTTCGTATTACCGGAACGAGCAAGCGGGTGCTGAAAGGGGAACGAGATGAGCGAGAATAAAAAGACCGAGCGCCGTGAACACCGCCGCTTCAGCATCATCGAAGGCATGATCGAGCCGATCACGCTCGAGTTCGAGGGCGCCGACAGCGCAGTGCGCAAACAGCCTGCCATCATGACCAACCTCTCCGCCGGCGGCCTCTCGCTCTTAATGTTCGTCGAACCGCCCCGCACCAAGAGCTTTCAAATGACGCTCTCTCTTCCTGGCCTGAAGAGCGTTCCAATTGAAGCCGCCGTTGTGCGTGTTCACCAGAAAGGAGAGACCTACAGCGTCGGGCTCGCCTTCCGAAAGATCCCTCGCGACGCGCAAAAATCCATCGAGAAGATGGCCGAAGACAGCGCCGACTGCCAAACCCGCACCGCGCTGGGACTGCCTGATGCGTGCGGCACCGACTGCCCGTTTCATTCGCTGTTCTCCGCTCAGTCAAAGCTGCAGCGTCAACCCTAACACTTTTGATCGTTTTGGTCGGCCCGACGGCCTCAGGAAAGACCGGCCTCGCCGTCGAGCTTGCCGAAGAAATCGGCGCTGAAATCATCTCCGCCGACTCGCGCCAGGTATACCGGCGGCTCGACGCCGGCACCGCAAAACCCTCCGCCGCGCAGCGCGCACGCGTGCGCCACTGGCTCCTCGACTGCGCCGATGCCTCCGAACCATTCGACGCCGCCCTCTGGGCAAGGCAAGCGACAGCCGCAATCGCCGACATCCGCGCGCGCGGAAAAACTCCGCTCGTCTGCGGCGGCACGGGCTTTTACTTGCGCGCATTGCTCGAGGGCCTATCACCCCTGCCGCCGCGCAACACGGCGCTGCGCGCGCGCCTCACTGCGGAGGCTCAAGCTCTCGGTCGAGAGGCATTGCACTCGCGCCTGGCCGCCGCCGATCCCGAGGCCGCGACCGGAATTCCGCCGGGGAACCTCCAGCGCGTCCTGCGCGCGCTCGAGGTCTTCGAGCTCACCGGAAAGCCGATTTCCCGGTTATGGCGCGAAGGCCGCGCCGGAGGCATCAGCGCCGCTTTGACTTTACGCCTGGAACTCTCTCCGGAAATCCTGCGCGCGCGAATCGAAGCGCGTGCGCAAAAAATGTGGCCGGACCTGCTCGCCGAGGTCCGCGCGCTCGTGCCTGCCTTCTACCGCGGAGATGAGCCCGGCTTGACGAGTCTCGGCTACCGCGAGGCCCTCGCCTGTGCGCGGGGGGAGGAGGAATCGGGCGCCGGGCTTCAAGAGCTCGTCTGCGGCACCATCGCCTACGCCAAGCGTCAGCGCACCTGGTTTAAAAATCAGCTTGACGCGGAAAATCTTGACGCCTCAGCGGACTCTCCCGCCCTCTTGAGTCGAGCCCTGAACCTCTGGGAAAAAACTCGCGCCGAGGTCCCGCTCGATTGAAGCCCCGAGAGACAAGCGCTCCCGTCGAACGCGCCATCCTCATCGGCGTCGGCCCAAAATCGCAGGCGGACGTCATCCGCTCAAGCTTAAATGAACTCAAACATCTTGTTGAAACGGCGGGCGCTGTCGTTGTCGGTGAGACGACACAGGCGCTTCTTCGCTTCAACTCGGCCACGTTGGTCGGGAAAGGGAAGGTCTTGGAGATTGCCGGAATGTGCGCAGGACTGCGCGCGGGCCTGGTTATTTTTGATCTTGAATTACGCCCCGGCCAGCAAAAAAATCTAGAGAAGGCCTTGCCGAAAATAAAGATCGTCGATCGCACGCGCCTGATTCTCGACATCTTTGCCCGGCGCGCGCGCACGAGCGAGGGAAGCCTGCAAGTCGAGTTGGCCCAACTTTCCTACATGCTCCCGCGCCTGACCGGCGCATGGCGAGCGTTCTCCCAGCAGGCCGGCGGCATCGGCACGCGCGGCCCCGGCGAACGCAAGCTCGAATATGAAAGGCGCCATATTCAGTACCGCATCAAGCACCTGCGCGCGGAACTCGAAGATGTGCGCCTCTACCGCCGCTTGCGCCGCACACGCCGCTCGGCCATACCCGTCCCGCAGGTCGCGCTTGTCGGCTACACCAATGTCGGGAAATCAACCTTGCTCAACGCGCTCACGGGCAAGCAGGTGGCCTATGCCGACGACAAGCTCTTTGCCACCCTCGACCCCACTGCGCGCCGCGTGCGCCTGCCCAGCGGAGGCTGGGCCGTCATGACCGACACGGTCGGCTTCATCCAGCGTCTGCCGACCTCGCTGATCGCCGCATTTCGCTCGACCCTCGAAGAAGTCGAGGCCGCCGACTGCATTCTCGTCCTCAATGACGCGTCCTCCCTTGAGTTCGCGAACCAACGCGCCGCGGTCAATATCACGCTGGCCGAGCTCGCAACGGAGGCGATTCCACGCGTAGAGGCTCTCAACAAAGCCGACTGTCTCCTCGCCGTCGCGCGACATGCTCTCGCCACACAGCACCCCGAGGCAACGTTTCTGTCCGCCCTGTCAGGAGATGGGGTTGACGCACTGCTCACCCGTATCGAGGAAGCGCTCTCACGGAAGTGGCTGCTGCGCGAAATCGACGCGCCTGCCGCCGTTGCCGGCGCCTGGACACCGCACTTATACCGCTCTGCGCAGATTCTCGAGCGCACCGTGTTCGGTGAAAAAATACGCTTCCGTCTTCGCGTCACGGCGGAGAACTGGAGTCGGTTGCAGAATATCCTGCCCGCATGCTAGAATCAAGAATAAGGGTTTAGAAAATGAGAGATTTACGCGTCACCCCGGTCACAGTTCTCGGCGGAGGGATGTGGGGCTGCGTCCTCGCCCAGCATTTGGCCAACAAAGGGGTCCCCGTAACTCTTTGGGAATTTGTTCCAGCGCTGGCGGCGCTGTTGAAAAAATCACGCCGTCATGCGCATATCCCGGGGTTCCGTCTGGACGAAGCCATCACCGTCACCCATGACTTGCCCGCGAGTTGCGCTCACGCGCAAATCATGTTGTTCGTCTTGCCGTCCCGAGCGTTGGCGGCGACCGCGAAAAAAATCAATGAGCATGCTCTTTTCAGCAAAACAGCGGTTGCCGTCAATGCCTCCAAAGGCCTCGAACCGTCGTCGCTGTTGACGATGGGCGAAATTATCGAACGCGAAATCCCCACGCTCCGAAGAAAGGTTTGGACTCTCACTGGACCCAGCTTCGCGCGCGAAGTCGCCCGCGGGGTCCCCACTGCTCTGCTTCTTGGCGGCCCGTCCAATCCGCGCGCACAGACGCTCGTGTCGCTCTTCAACGGCGGCGCGCTCAAAGTGAGGCACTCGCCCGATCGTGTCGGCGTGGAGCTCGGCGGTTCGCTCAAGAATGCGATCGCAATCGGCGCGGGGATTCTTGACGGTCTTGGCGTCGGCGCGAACACAAAGGCCGCGCTGCTTGTGCAGGGCTTGACCGAAATGTCCTCGCTCATCCGCGCGCGCGGGGGTTGCGCCGATACGATTTATGGACTAGCGGGGCTGGGTGATTTAATCGCGACCGGGACCTCGCCGGAGTCGCGCAACCGGAGCTTCGGAGAGAAGCTCGGACGCGGTCTGTCGCCGCAATTGGCGCTGAAGCATATTCCAACGGTGGTGGAAGGCATTGAGACTCTCGCCTGCGCGCGCCGATTATGCCGACGCCTGAAGGTCAAGTCCCCTCTGCTTGAAGCAATCTGGCGCGCGACGCGCGGCGCTCCGGCCAAGGGCGTATTAAAGTCATTGGGGTTTTAATGGAGAACGATATGGCCAAAGGCGATAAGGGCGACGACAAAGCGCCCGATCCTGCCAAAAGCGACAACCGCGAGAAGGAAGTTCGAATCTACTCGCTTGCGACCACCGCAAACGAATGCATCCTCTTTTTAGAAGAACTCTCGGGCAACCGCCTCCTGCCGATCTGGATCGGGATCACCGAGGGCCAGGCGATCGCCATCCGCTTCTCCGGCATCCTCCTTCCGCGCCCGCTGACGCACGACCTTCTGCTCACCGCTATCTCCGAACTCGGCTTTGAGGTCAAGAAGATCGTGGTCAGCGATATCAAGGAGAACACATTCTACGCGAAGATCCACGCAAGCAACGGCAGGAAAACGGTCCAGCTCGACTGCCGCCCCTCTGACGCCATCGCCATCGCCGTGCGCGCCGGTTGCCCGATCATGGTGCACGAAAGCGTCTTCGCGCGTTGCCAGACCTTGCACAAGCCCATTTCCGAAGACGAGGTCTCCAAGTTCAAGGAAGATCTCAAGAGCCTCAAGCCCGAGGACATCTTCAAGGATCTTAAAAAAAAGTCTGCGGGCGGCGAGACGCCGCCCCAAGAAAATAAAGGAGGAGACGCCACATGAACCGCCTCGACATCATCAAGGCCGTTGAAAAAAAGATACCCACGAAGGGCGAAGCCGTTCTCGCCGTGGAGACGATCTTTCAAAGCATCCGCGCTTCGCTGAACAAAGGAGACAAGGTCGTTATCTCGAACTTTGGGACTTTCCGAGTGAAAGTCCGACGGCCGCGCAACGGACGCAATCCCAAGACCGGGGAACCCGTCAGCGTTCCTTCGCGCCGCGGCGTGCGCTTCAAAGCCTCGAAGAACCTGCTGGAGTAAGAGCGTGGAACTGCCCGTCCTTGCCGACCGTGATTTTCACTCCATGAGAGAGATCTCGCGCCTGGCGCAGGTGCCGCCGCACACTTTGCGGTATTGGGAAAACCGGTTTTCAGACCTGAAACCCTCACGCCGGCAAGGCGGGCATCGGCGCTACTCGCGCAAGGATCTTGAGCTTATCCTTGAAATCAAGAATCTATTGCAGAGCCGTCACATGACCGTCGCCGGAGCGCGCCGCGCGCTCATCGACCGCCGCCGCGGCAAGATCACGCTCGATTCTCCTCGCGCCAATGCCGCTCCTGTTGACAACGCCCCGAGCAGGCTCATTCGCGAGGTCAGAAAAGAGCTCACGGCGATCCTCGAAGAAATGGGGCCCGATCCCATGAAATAGTTGCGCGGAGGCGGGTAAAAAATTAAAATACCGGCACGGTTGAAATGCGAATAGAGGATCCTGACATTTCCCGTTCCTGCTAAAGATGAGGAATATAAAAGATTTTCGCATTTTCCAACATTGACAGGCGGTCTAAGACCGCATGTCGCGCCTGCGGTCGGGGACTGGCTCAATGGTAGAGCGCTCCCTTGGGGTGGGAGAGGCTACAGGTTCGATTCCTGTGTCCCCGATCGCGGGCACGACCAATCTTTAGGAAGCGTAACGGGGTATAGCTCAATTGGCAGAGCGCTTGGTTCGGGACCAAGAGGTTCTCAGTTCAAGCCTGAGTACCCCGACCATTTTTGGGCCTTGTCATAGGCAGAACTGGGCCTTGATTGTTGCGGACCCAGGTACTAAACTAATCACATGTGGTTGAATCAGTAGGAGCATTATGCTACCTCAGGCACATAACGTCAAATTCACTTACGAAGACTATCTCCTCTTCCCGGAAGACGGAAGGCGTCACGAAATTATTGATGGAGAACGTTTCATGACACCCTCGCCCTCCACTCGGCACCAAAGAATCTCGTACAACCTTGTCTGTTTTCTAGATGTCTACTTGCGTCGCGCGAAGACCGGCCAGCTATTTCCCGCTCCGATAGACGTGGTGCTTTCAGACCTGGATGTCGTCCAACCCGACCTTTTGTTCATCTCCTCGGCGAAGGCATTCATCATTACGAAAAAAAATATTCAAGGGCCTCCGGACCTCGTCATCGAGATCATCTCCGAAACGAGCCGCAAGACCGATGCGACGATCAAGCGCAAGCTCTACGAGCGCTACGGCGTCTGCGAGTATTGGATCGTGGATCCCGAATTGGAAAGGGTCGGCGTTCATCGCATGACCGATCGCGGGTATGTATGCGCAACTGAGTTGTCTCGGGAAGCGGACCATGCTGTGGAGACCCCCCTTCTGCCGGGCTTGAAGCTCAAGCTTTTCGATATCTTCTCGTAAAGAAGAGAGCGAGGTTGCTGGCGGCAGCCGCTGGGCATGTTCAAGATCGTCCTGTACGCCTGCGCGCCCGGGATGCTCTCAGGCCGGGGATTATGGAATCCGCAGGCTGTCCAAAAGCGCTCGGAAGGCCGGCT
>CAZGVK010000045.1:0-20690 GCA_964529095.1 uncultured Elusimicrobia bacterium | reverse complement strand
TACTGTTGCCCACCATGGCCATGCTCTACTCGGCCGTGATGTCCACAGCGCTGCCGACGCTTTCCTCCGTGGGCCCCACCTCACGGATCGAGATGGCGCCGTCCGTCCCGTCCGAGAGCGCCGCATCCTCCCGCTTCAACGAGGCGCACGCCCCGGCCATCGTGGGATTTATGCGCGAGCACTCGGTGGAAAACGCCGAGGACGGCGAGAAGACCTCTGCCGCACCGAAGAAGAAAAAAATGCCGATGCCCAAGCTACAGAACCGCTCGATGCACCACCTGCCGCGGCGGCGCATCGGGGCGACGCAGATAAAGAGCTCCTTCAACTAGCCGTTCCAGTCAAAATGGTGTCAGGAATCGTTGAGAGCCTGTTCGAGCGCCGCAAGCGAGGAAGTGTCCCTTCCAAAATTCCAAGGAAAGGGACCGAGCAACGCAGTGAGAGTGAAGCATCGGCATACAAAAACACATAGTTATTTTTGCGCCAATCCTAAACATCCTGACCGTGATACCTCGCCATATCAAAAAGCGGACAGTTGATGTTGTGATTTTCTCGGGCGTTCGCGCGCGCTGATTTCGGCCAGAGACCAGGGGCCGAATTCCCGCCAGGAAGAAATGGAGCCTCTCTCCGGCAGGCCGGAAAAGTGCGCGCGGCGTGCCGTCTTCATCGCGACGAAGGTGCGCCCTTCGCGGCGGGGCAGGGCGCCGATCGCATTATCGTCACCGAAACGCCTGGCGTTTTCCGCGTCGCGTTTGGCGTAGTGAAACTCGCCGACGAAGTGGAGGATTTTGTCGACGGGGCGACCGGTGTAGAACTGAAGGCCGTGCAAATAGCTGTCGTAGGTCCAGATTTCGTCTGCCGGGCCTGCGCTCGCGCGCACGGCTGCGGCGAGTTCCTTGGCGCTGATCAGGGGAGAGGCGGCGTGAATGGCGGCGAAGGCAAGCAGGCCTGCGATGACGCCGCCAAGGCCTAGAGTGAGCGCCGGGCGTTGCGACGACAGCGCCCGCAATTGCGCGGCGCCGAGTATAGCTAGAAACATCGATGCAAGGAGAAGCAGACGGCGCAGAAGAACGATATCCGCTCCCAGCGGCGGCAAGGAGATATGCGGCAGAAAAAACCAGAGGATGAGGCCGATGGCGGAAACTGCGGCAAGGATTCCGCCCAAGGCGCCGGCGAGACGGCGAGACGGCGGACCCTCGGCGAGCGAGATCGCCGCCAACAACGCCGCATGAGGGAGCATGGGAAGAATATAGGTGGCGAGTTTTGAGTGCGAGGTGGAAAAGAATGCGACGACCCCAAGCGCCCAAAGGGTGAGCGCTGTCGTTCGCGCGTCCGCGAAGGGACGGCGGATCGTTTGCGCCAGGCCTGACAGGAAAGGCGCGGTCCAGGGAAGCAGGCCTGTCGGCAATACCGCGAGGTAGAACCACCACGGACCACCCCGCGAGTATTTTGGAGTGAGGTAGCGCGCAAAATGCTGTTCGATGAAAAAGGTATGGAAAAAGTCGGGGCGGCGCGCCTGCACAGCGAAGAACCAGGGCGCTGCGACCAAGACGGCGAGGATGATGCCTAAGGGCGAGATCAGCTTGAGCGCTGAACTCCGCCATTTCGGAAAGAGGACCATGAGCGCCGCCGTCCAGAGCATAGGGAATAGGACTGCGATCAGGCCCTTGCTCAGGAAAGCGAGCGCTATCGCCAGCCATGCCGCAGGCGCCGCCCAGCTCGCGTCGGCGGGTTTTTCCAATACGCGCAGGACGAAGGCCGTCGTCCAGACAAGAAAAACGCTGACGGGCAGGTCGAGCGTCAGGTTGTGGGTGAGAAACAGCCACAGCCCCGCCGTCGCTGTGGCAAGCGCCGCGCAGCGTCCGATGTCCGGCGAATACAGCCAAGAGCCGAGCCAGCAGATGCCGCCCGCTCCGAGCAAGGCGAGCAAGAACATCGGCAGACGCGCGGCGGCTTCACTCGCGCCGAACAGCTTGATCGATAAGGCGCTGAGCCAATACCACAGCGGCGGTTTCTCGACATAGGGCATCGCATTCAGGGTGGGAAGAACCCAGTCGCTTGACTCTGCCATCGCGCGCGGCACCTCGGCGTAGCGGGCGTCATCGACTTCCAAGAGCGGGGATCCCAGGATGAGCAACGGCAGAGAGAGGGCCGCGATGAGCAGCCAGCCGGGCATGAAGACCGAGTTCTTCAAATGGAGAGCACGACCTTGCCGAATTGGCCGCGCGATTTAAGCCGCTCATGCGCCGTCGCCGCCTCGTCGAGTGGAAAAATCGTATCCACGACGGGCCGGATTTTCCCGGCCTCGACGAGCGCCCAGGCCGCGCGCATTTCAGAGAGGCTGCCCAGGCGTGAGCCGATGATCCGGAGCTGACGGCTGAACACGTAGCGCATATCAAGCTCGACCTTCGGCCCCGAGGTCGAGCCGCATGTGATGAGGCGTCCCGAGGGGCGCAGGCATTTGAGGGCATCCGCGAAAAGAGCGGGACCGACATGTTCGAAGACGACGTCGACCATGGCGCCGCCGGTGAGTTGACGCACTGCGCGGGAGAGATCTGCAGATCCCGATATAACGTGGTCGGAGCCGAGGGCTTTGGCGCGCTCGATTTTCGAGGGGTCGCTTGTCGTGGCGATCACGGAGGCGCCCAAAGCCTTGGCGATCTGTATGCCGGCCGCCGCAACGCCGGAGCCTGCCCCGATGACGAGGACCGTCTGCCCCTCTTTGACCTCGCCCAAGGTCTTGAGCATGCGCCAGGCCGTGAGCGCGGTCAGAGGCAAAGAGGCCGCGTCCGTGAAAGACATCCCTGTCGGTATTGGAAGCAGGTGCGCGTCCTTGACGGCGATCGTTTCGGCATAGCCGCCGGCGCTGCCGCCATAGGCGCCGATGATGCCGAAGTGCGGGCAGTCTGACGAGCGTCCGTCGGTACAGGCGGCGCAGACGTTGCAGCAGAGGCCGGGATGGACGACGACGCGCCGACCATCGAGTTCGCCGGCGATATCGGAACCGAGGATGTGAGGCGGGGTGACTTTTGCGCCAGGCAGGCCCGCGCGGATCCATAAGTCGAGATGGTTGAGCGCGCAGGCGCGCACGCGCAAGAGGACTTCTCCTCGGCTCGGGGCGGGATCGGCAACGGTCTGGAGCTTTAGATTTTCGACGCCGCCGAACGCCGTCAAGACGATCGCTTTCAATGGAGGAACACGATCGGCGCCCAGATCGGGGCGGTCATGGCCGCAAGCGCTATCGGTGTCACCACGATGGCCGTCGGGATCTCCCAAATGCGGTTCCAGCAGGAATGGCGCGGCGCAGCCGTGTCCCAGTTTCGGAAAGGGGAAACGAAAAAAGGCTTGCACATGCCCGTGGCGGCTTGGGTCGAAGCGGATTTAGGTTCAAATAAACCATCGCGCTCCTTATCCAACGAGGCGCATGCGCCCAAAAGGAGGAGGCAGAGAAGCGCGTCTCGGCGCACTACTCTTTTGCTTTTAATGCCGAATTATTCTCGGCGATGAAGGCGCGAATGGCGTCGGTCATATCAAGTATCTTGAGCCATTGCTCTTTGTAAAGAGTGACGGGGAATCGACCCATGCCGTACAGGCTGACAGCCCCCTTCTGGCTCACTTTAAGGGAAATGCCCTGTGAATTCGCTTTCTTGAGTAATTCATTTTCCGCCCGAAGTTTATCCAGCTCGGCTTGAAGGTCTGCGCTCATAGTATCCTCAGGACGCCGCAACTTCAGCGGTGAATGCGCATTTTGCGATGCAGCCGCAAAGAGAGCCTGTAGCGCCGCTGTACGAGGGCTCAGCGCAAATAAGCTGAGCCGAGCCGCGTTCCTGGAGATTTTCCAAGGACGGGGCGATCAGAACGGCAAAATCGTAGGCACCGGAGCCGCATGAGCCGGGGCAATCAGCCTCAAGAAAAAAAGCATCGTCGGGCCCGTAGGTCGCTTCGGATTCCTCAAGGACCACCCCTTGAGGAGTGGCGATGGAGACTTTGACGCGGAGGGAGCGCAGAGAAGGAAAGCGAGTGGTGAGAGTACCAGCGGCGCGCTCGTTGTCTTCGGCGGTCTGGGCTCTGCGGACCTTTTCGTCGTTTTTGCTCGGGCCCGCTTTCCGGCGCTTCTTGCGGTAAAAAGCCATGCGGCCTCCAATTTATTGCGTGGCATTCTAGCATTATCTTGGTAGCATGAAAGCATGATAGAGACCGTGATTGTTTTTGAGGACGATCGCATCGTCGCGGTGAACAAGCCCGTCGGCCTGCCGACGATCCCTGGCCGCGGCGAGATCGGCATGGCCGTCAATATCGAGATCGAACGGCGACTGCGGAAAAAAATATTCGTGGTGCACCGGCTCGATCGCGAGGCGAGCGGCCTCCTTGTATTTGCCAAGGACGCGCAGACTCACCGTCTGCTGTCTCTGGAGTTTGAGGAGCGCCGCGTTCGCAAGGAGTATCTCGTCGCTGTCTTGGGACACATGTCCGGCAACGGAGAAATTGACAAGCCTTTGCGCGAGTTCAGCTCCGGGCGCGTGGCGCCCGCGCCGGACGGCAAGCGCGCGGTCACGCGCTGGAAGGTGGAGCGCGCGCTCGCCGGTGCCACCTTGCTCCGCGTCGAAACTTTGACCGGACGCAAGCATCAGATCCGAGCTCACTTGAGTTCTGTGGGCCATCCTCTTCTTGGCGATCCTCGCTATGGGCCGCCGCCTCGCCCGATCGGAGGAGCCAAACGGATGATGCTTCATGCCCATCTCTTGCAGCTGGATCTGGGCTACAAACTCAAGGCTGACCCCGGCCCCGACTTTGAGGCCGTTCTGGTTAGCGATTCAAGAGGAGCCAACTCGCCAAGGTGAAGTAGAAGGCGTTGCTGAGCAGGTCGGTGGTTGTGGTGATCATCGGCCCCGTCGCGGTAGCCGGGTCCACGCCGAAGCGGCGCAGGACGAAGGGTTCGATTGACGCCATGATGGAAGCCACCGTCATCGAGAAGGTCATGCCGAGACCGACCACTAAGCCGAAGTACCAGCCGTAGCGGTCGTGATAGGCAAAGCCCGCCAGAGCGCCTACGACGATCCCATAGCTGATTCCGAGGAGAAGACCGATGAGTATCTCATGCGTGATAGCCCTCGCTTCGTTGTCGCCGTCGATCTCGCCGGTCGCTAGTCCCCGGACCATGATAGTCGCTGTCTGCGAGCCGACGTTGCCGCCCATGCCGGCGATCAAGGGAGAGAAGCTCGCCAGCGCCAGGATCTGCGCCAGCGTGTGTTCGAAATTCTTAATGACATGGGAGATGAGCACCCCGCCGAGGCAGGTGATGATCAGCCAGGGCAGGCGCAGGCCCGCGCTTTTGAGCACGGAGCGGGTGCGTGGTCGTGCGAAGCCGGCCATTTTCGCGAAATCCTCTTCCGTCTCTTCTTGGGCTATAGCGAAGATGTCGCGGTAGACCACCACACCGAGTAAAACGGCGTTGCGATCGACGACCGGGGAGCTCTTGAGCTTGTACTTGGTGAAGAGTTTCACCGCTTCTTCCTGATCGAGCTCGGGCGTCAAAGTGCGGGGTGCCAAGTCCATAAGGTCGCGCACGAGCATGTCGTTCGGTGCTACGACCAGGGATTTCAGGCAGACGACGCCGCGCAGCTGGTTCTTGGAATCAACGACCATCAAGGTGTCGAGGTGCGTCTCTTCGATGCGTCTCAGGCGGGTGCTGTATTGTATCCGTTCGACGGCGATCTTCGTGCTCCACTTTTCATCGAGCGTGACATAACGCCCGCGCATCAAAGCGCCCACGGATTCGGGGGGGTACTGGAGATATTGTTGGACGCACTCCTGGCCTCCTTTTTTCATGATCGCGCCAAACTGGCGCACGAGCGGCTGGGGGAGGTCGCGCAGCATGCGGCTTGTGGCGGACGGATCGAGTTCGCTCAGCAGGTCCTGCGCGTCTTGATGCTGTAGACTGCCGACAAGCTCGGCCTGCTGGGGACTCTCGAGTTCCTCGAAAAGCTGCATGGATTTCTGCCGCGTGCTGAGGCGGAAGATCGCGACCCGCTCGTCGGTGTCGAAGTGATCCCAGCCGTCGGCGAGATCGATCGGGCTGATTTCTTTGAGGAGCGTGCGCGCGGAAACGAAATCGCGGGCGGTGAGCAACTCCTTGAGATCGGCGAGGTAAATCTACAGCGTCTTCATGCCTGCATCCTAACAAATGAATATCGCCCTGACAGCCCTGAATTTGGGGCCAATAGGCCTATTCAGGGTTGGGTCTTATGCGTCGCAAAAATTGGGCCCTTAGACCCTTATTGATTAAGATCAAGCAAGCGTAAAATGATGCCTTATTCCGTTGCGAGCCCTTAGGAGAGAGAACTATGGCATCGTTGTGCGCGACCAAAATATTCAAGTCCGCCGTGGCCGTGATCGTGAGCAGTTCTCTGGTCGTCACGACTGCCGTTATGCCTGTCGCGGCACAGCTTAACGCTGTCAAAATCGTCCCGGTTAAGAGCGCGAAGTTCGTGCTCCCAACATTCCTGAACCCCAGTCAACTTGTAAATAAATTTTCGCGTCCCATAAAGCTGAACTCGACATTCAATGGCACGCTAGGGATTCAATCGCCGCTTCGCGTCACTGGAATGCCGGAGATTTCGCATCCGATTGTGACAGAGAGTATGCCGGGCGAAACGCCGATTGCAGATAAGCCTCCGAACGATGATGAACTGACTGTGAAGGAGTCTGTCGAAAAAAATGGTTCTGAAGTTAATAGCTTGAGCGCGTTCCTGCCGCTTGTCATCCGGAATGCGCCCAAAGCTTATGACGGCGTTGTTGAAAACGAGAATAATCCCAAAGACGCGCTAAATCTCGTTTTGGGATCGGTCAATCCCGCCCTCACGCAGTACACCGGAAGCGCCGATTCAATAGTTAATAATGTGTCGATACCGACCCCCGCCGCGGCCAAACATGTCGGCGCGATCCGCCGCGCGCTCGGCACGCCTCTCTGGGCGAAAGTTGTGGCTCCGGTGTCGGTCGTGGCCGCCGTCATGGTGGCAATGCACGTCGGCGCTGTGCCGGCGCTGACGCTTGCAATCGGCCTGGGCATCTCGGTGCTCGCTCATGAAATCGCGCACATCGCCGTGCTCCACCGGCTGGGCGATGACACGGCCGAGCGCGCCGGGTCCCATCGTCTCAACCCATTGGCCCATATTGACGCGGTCAGCACCGTCATCCTTCCGGCGCTGTCGCTGGCGCTTTCAAGCGTCCTTCTGCCGTTTCCAATCCTGCTCGGCGCGGGTAAGCCCGTGGACGCGAACTTCAATAATCTGCATTCTCCGTTCGGCGGGCCTCGCTCGGCGCGCAATGCCGGTTGGGTGGCGGCGGCCGGTCCCGCGACCAATCTTCTGATCGCGGGCGCTGTGGCGCTTCTTCCCGTGAGCGGTGCTGCGGCACTTGTGGCCGCAGGTCTCATAAAAATGAATTTGGCGCTGGCTGCTTTCAATTTATTGCCATTGCCCTGGCTTGATGGAGGAAAGATCGCCGCGAGCCTGCTTCCAGAATGGGCTTACGCCAAGTGGGCCTTCAATCCACATGTGGAACGCGGCTACCAAGCCATATTCCGCCGGCTTTATGACGGCCCCTCTCGTCTTCTGACCTGGATTGCCGATGTATTGGGCGTGCGCACTCAGAAGGGCGTCAACCGTCTTGCTGATGCCGTGACCTTTGCATCGTTGGCGATATTCTACGCGGCGGCGTATCTTTCTTTTGGGTTCGCGCTGCCCATGATATTTCTCGCGGTGCACAGCGAGTACAACTATTGGTGCATCCGCGAGCACGTTCGCTCCCAGGCCGCCGTTGACGACCTCATGGGATTGATGAACCAGTGGAGCGCGGTGATCTCGCAAATCGCCGCGGAGCGAGGTCTCAAAAGCGAGATTTCCGCCTATGAGACCCATCACGCGATGAAGAACGCGCTTGAAGACGAGGTCATCGTGCTGATGGCTCAGGATGAGTTTCGCAATCTCTCCGAGGACGAAAAACTTGAGATATTCCTGAAGAAGTATCCGGAGAAGGCGGCCGAGCGCCTAAAGATGAAGGCGATGACCGAGGATTCTCTTGAGGATATCAAGGCTGTCCTCGCGGACTCGCGCAATGGGCCGTTCTATGACATGCTCCGGAAGTGGTTTAAGGAATATGAGGTTTTTGAACACTGGAATGAGAAGGATGGGGAGAATAAGCTCAAGGAGGCGTTGCATTCCGCAGACGCGGCCGGGAGCGTTTTCAAGAAGGCAGATGGTCGCGTCAATGTTCCAATAGTTGCGGCTCTCGCTCTCGGCGTGAGCGTTGTTCTGTTTCCGGGCTGGTGGGTGGCCCATGCCGCTGTGGCCTTGAGCGGCTTCGGCGCGTTTGGCGCGGTGCTGGCCAATTCTGCTGAAACGTCTCCGGCGTCTCCGAGCAAGGTGACGAGCCACGGCAAGGCCGAGTACAGCGTTGGGGTCATTTTGGTGAAATTTTCGGAGGCAATGACGAAGTCGGCAATCGGCGACGTGTTGGCGCGGCACGGCCGGTTGACAGGGCGTGATTCAAGCGGCATGTACGCTTTGTCCGCCGTAAGCGCTGCCAAGGCGCAAGAAGAGGCGGCAGCGCTCGCTGCGGAGGAGGGTGTGGAGGAGGTGAAGGTGCACCCGAATGTCGCCGCCGCGATGTCCAATGGCGCGGCGCCGCATCCTGATGCCAAGATATACGAGCATGAGCGTGCGCTCGTCGTCAAGTTCTCCGGCGCCTCCGAGGAAATGATCAAGGATTACGCCGAGGTGCGCCGCCTCCGGTTGATCAATATGAATTTCGGCGGCGTTGAACGGGCCGTATTATTCGAGGTCCCCGAAGGCGCCGACTTCCGCGCGACCGCGCAGATGCTCGTCGATGAGACCGTCGCGGCGCAAGCCGTAGTCGAGTCGGTTCGCCCGCTTTTGGAAAGCCCTGGAGACGCACCAATAAAGCCTTCCGCAAAGGCCGCCGTCGTAGAGGAAGCGCCGCCGAAGAATAGCGCGATTGTTCGCCGTGATCCGGCGCAGGCTTGGCTCGAGTACCTGCAAAACACGACTCTTAGTGACGGCATCAGTCATCTTTCCGGCGGGCAGATTGAGATGATGGCGGAGTTGTTCAAGCCGGTGGCGCGCCGGACCGGGGAGAAGCGCGCGCCGATCGTCGGTCGGGGCAAGGAGATCAAGCGCATCATCCCGATCATAACCGCTCCTCGAAGTATGCGCACTGCGGTCATGCTGGTGGGCGCGGCCGGCGTGGGCAAGACCGCCATCCCCGAGGATATAGCCGAGATGATCGAGGATGTTGAGGCGGCGACTACCGTCGACAGCGAAACATTCCTTCAGTTTGAGCGGCTTAAGGGTCGCTGGCTCGTTGAGCTCAATATTGATGCGGTCTTGCTCCAGAAGAAGCCTGTCGGGGTGCTGACTGAAATTCTAGCCATCCTGTCTCGGCTGAATACAGGAGGGCCTAAGCGCGGCAACGAGGTCGTCGTCCTGATGGACGAAATCCATAAATTTTTTCTCGACCAAGAGGGCCAGAAGTTCGCCAATCTGCTGAAGGGTCCGCTGCGGGAGGGGACTCTCGCCGTGATCGCGACGACGACAATTCCAGAGTTTAAGAAGTTTATCGAAAACGATGACGCGCTCCGTAGACGCTTCGTTCGGATTGATGTCGATGAGCCGAGCGTTCCGGAGACGATTGCGATTTTACGCGGGATAAAAGGGTGGCTGGAGGAACGGCATGACGCGGTGATCCCTGATGAAGCGTTGGTCGCGGCCGCCCAGCTCGCCGATCAGTTCGACCAGGTTAACTCCAACCCGGATAAGGCGATCAACACCGTGAAGGAGGCGGCTGAACTCACCCGCCCGGAGAATCTGCGCACGGCGATTACTCTTGAGCTGCGCGAGACCTGGAGAGAACTTGTCGTGGCCGTCTACGAGGCGCGCCAGGCGCTTATTGATGGGGGCATCGCGTCCATCGTGGCGCTGCCTGTGGATTTATATAACCGGATCACCGAACTTGTTGTAAAAGCGGAGGCGCTGTACATCGAGGGCGAAGCGGTGGCCCCAGGCAATGGCCGGGTCACGACTGAAATGGTGAAACGGGTGATTTCAGCTAATACCGGTGTTTCCTCGGGCCAGTTGAACCAGAGCGCGCAGGATGGCGCGCGTTACACGCAGATGGAGCGGGAGATCGCTCAGAACGTCGTCAATCAGGATACGGCGATCAAGGCTATCTCCGACGCTGTGCGCCGCAATAAGGCCGGCCTCGCCAAGCGCACGGAGCCTATGGGAAGATTCCTCCTGGTCGGCTCGTCGGGCGTGGGAAAAACTGAGCTCGCCAAGCAGCTGGCCCAATTTCTTTTCAATGATCCCAACGCCATGATCCGCCTTGACATGAGCGAGTACATGGAGAAGCACACCGCCAGCCGGATGATCGGTTCGCCGCCTGGCTATATCGGCCACGAAGAGGCCGGTCAGCTCACCGAGGCGGTGCGCCGAAAACCTTCCTCCGTCATCCTGTTCGATGAGATCGAAAAAGCCCACCCGGACGTGTTCAAACTGCTGTTGCAGGTATTGGACGATGCGCGTCTTACCGACGGCAAGGGCAGAACCGTGAACTTCGCCAACACCATCATCATCATGACCTCCAATGCGGGGATGACCGGCGTCAACGGCCAGAAATACGCGGAACTGCTCGCGAAGGTAGACGATCACAACAAGGCCATAGAAATCAACAAGGCCTGGGACGAAGAGATCGACCGCAAGGTCGCAGAGGCTCTCACGGATCGTTTCCCGCCGGAGTTTTTGGCTCGTTTTGATCAGGATCCCGTGACCAATAAACATTGGGTTCGCATGAACCGCTTGCGCCCTGAGGACGTCGCCATTATCGCCGGTATTCAGATCCGAAAGTTTGGGGAACTTCTGGCTGATCGGCATGACTGCGCTATTGAGTTCGATGAGTCGGCGGTGAAATTCCTTGCAGCCGAGGGTTATTCTCCTCTGTACGGAGCTCGCCCGCTGGCGGCGACGATCAAAAAGCATATTACCGACCCGCTTGCGATGTGGGTCCTCAATGAGGCGGCGGCGGGAAGGGCAATACGCGGGACCCTCATTTCTTTCGCCTACACAGATGGCAGGATCGTTTTCAAGGCTAGACCTAAACCGGAGAAGAATACGCCGCGCACGACCGTTCAGGGAGCGGCTGAAGTTGTCGCGGCCCGGGTGTTGGCCTTGATCGAGAGCCTGTCCAGCGGCGAGGGGGAGGAACCGTCGGAAACTTTCTTCGACCAACTCATGCGCAGCGTGCGCCCCGTTGCGAAAAAAATCGGAGAGAAAAGCGTTGTCCCGGGCCCGCGCATAACGGCGTTCTTGGCGACGGGATCGCGCCTGAGCGTGCCGGGAGCGCCTCTTGTGACCGGCAACAACCCCAAAAAGAAGGACCCGGCCGTGAACGCCGCGATCGAAAGCGCCTCTCAGTCGGCGCGTGAGGCAGGCTGGAGCGCGGCTGTCATAGACGCGCTCAACGTCCCTGCCGGCCAAGTCGGCACGGGCTGGATTAAGCAGATAACGGCATACATGAAGGAGCAGTCCCTGAAGGCCCATGGCGCTGCGCCGGTGACGCTTGCGATCAGCATCGAGAAGGACTTAATTAAGCTCGCAGTTGACGGCGTCGATCAGCTGTCGGAGGCGGAGCAGCGGTTCTTGACTTTGCACTTTTCGGGTATGCCGACGGCTTCGCATCTTGCCGCCACGCAGAAGGCGAACGCGCTTAACATGGCCGCCTCAGACATGCTCTGGAACCCGGAAATGCTTGATCTTTACCGGCGCCTCTCCTTAATACCCGGCGCGCGCATGGGTTTCAAGACGGAGTCGACGGGCGCCCAGATCTGGCTTGAGATCCGTCGTCAGGTGGAGACGTCGGAGGCAAAGCCCTTGGTTCCGCCGATTGAGGAAAAAAACACTTCGCAGCAGAAGCGTGAGACAGCTAAAATTCGCGAGCTCATGATGAAGTTTGTGGATCAGTCGCGGCTTGCGGAGAGCGACCGCGACGGCTATGCGATTAGGATTGCCGCAGTGGAGGGCGCTGCGATGCTTGCGCAGCCGGAGGATCTTGCGGTTACCCGAGAGCTAATCACCGCGAAGGGCTGGGCGACGCCTCTGGGAGCGGAGATGAAGATCGCCTCTCCGGTCGCGGGCGACTGGCCTTTGGCGATGTTGGCCGCGCGGATCTTTGAGCGCTTTGGCGGTGCGGAAGAGGTCGGGATGCTGGAGAACATGGCCAGCCGAGTGACCGCGAGAACGGACTATGAGACTCCGATTCACCAGGCGTTGACGCAGGCGCTCTCTGCGATGTATGCGCGCTTGGGCCTTGCGGCGACACGGCAGGCATTCATTCGTGCCGCCAATATACCAGACAGCGGCCAAGCGCAAGATATGATCTCAGCGGCCAATCGCGCTCTCGGCGCGGTCGGCATGCCCGCCGACATTGATGCCACGCGGGCGGATGCCGAGGGTTATCTCGCGCTGATCAAGCGTTTGGGCCGGCAGGATGAATTGCTTCTGCTATTCCATGACACGAAGCTCTGGGGAGAGAACAGAAGTTCTGAGCCCATTCTCAAGGCGGCGCTCAAGTTCGTGGGTGAAACCGAGACAAGCGAGGCGGCTTCAAATCGTCTCAAAAACATGATGCACACGCAGACAAGTTATTCGACGATAGCCTATGAGATGGCGCGCGCCTGGGCTCAGATTGTGGCCCGCGAGGGCCTCACCCGCGGTCTTGGCGACGCGGTGAAGCGCTATCTCGATGTGCGCGGGATGAAGGATCACAGCTTGAGCGCGAATTGGCCTATCTTGTATGCCTATATCGTGGCTTCATCTTTTGCGGGCGGATTAGCTGAGTTGGCGCCTCTTGAGGAGATCATGAATGAGACCCCGGACGGGATCTCAAATCTCAATGAGCAATCCTACTTTAGCGCGCCGGACGCTTGGGCGCGCAGTTTGCTTCGCAGCGGCAAGTTCGTCGAGTACGCGAGTTCGCCTGGGTTAAAGCCCGACGGCTCGCCAAAATTCTCCAAGCTGCAGGAGATGCTCGTGAACAAGACCCGGCCGATGTTAGTCGCAGCTGCTTTGCGCGCGATTGCCTATGAGCGCGATTCTTCACTCTCGCGCCGCGCCGTCGAGCCGAAGGGGGACCTTCCGGATAGTTCGCCTTTGGGCGCCATAAAGAAGGCGGCTCCCCCATTCGCCGGCGGCAATCCGCGCCTCAGGGTGGACTGGCCAGGGACTGAGCCGTTGTTCTGAGGGAGATTATAACTCGGCGCGCAGGCGGCGCAATTGAGCGATGTAGCGATGGGTGCGCACGGCGGTCGACTTCGGCGCGGCGACCTCGGCGAGGGCCGTGTCGAGCGAGCTGGCCGCTTCTTCCTTGAGTCCTTGCGCCATGAGAATTTTCGCCTCGAGGGCCACCGCCATCAGCCAGTTGTCGCCATAGGCGGATTTAATCGCCGTGCGAGAGGAGAGGAGCGCTGCCGGATATTCTTTCTGCGCAAACAGGAGCCGGGCATAGCCTTGATGAAACGTGAACTCGTCGGGATAGGCGCTGACAAGCGACTCGTATAGCGCGCGCGCCTCAGCGAGAAGGCCGGCCTTCTCCAGGCAGTAGGCGCGCTCGAGGTTGGCGCCGCGGGCGAGCTTAAGCGAGGAGGCCTTTGCGTCAGCGCCGTAAGCCTCGGCTGCGGCGGACCAGGAAATTTTCGCCTCATCATTTTTCCCCAGCGCTTCGAGAAAGGACGCTTCGGAGGCGTGCATATCGCCGGACACGAAATCACGTTCGTTGAGTTTTGGATCGGCAAGCCATTTTGATACGGAGGCATGGACGGCTGATTGGAGGGCTTGAGCGGCGGGCTTGTCGTATTCGAATAAAGACGTGGCCCAATCGACAAACTCGGCGTCGTCTTTATATTCCGCGACCAAGGCCGTCAACGCTTCGCGTACGCCGGAGGCGTCATCGTTCTTGGACGCGAGGGCCTTGCGCGCGAGCAGGCTCTCCCGGCGCGAGGTGGACGCGGTTCCAGCGGCCGCAATCGCCTCAGCGTATTCGCCGCGTTTAAAGCGCCAGCGTGCGACCCGGGCGCGGCGCGCGCCGTCTTCTGTCAAGCTTGATTTCGTTATGGCCAAGGCCGCGGTCTCAATGGGTTCGGCCAGCAGGCCGCGGGCTTCCTTGAGAAAGAGGGCGAGCGCGTTCGGGGCAAGATAGCCAACCGCGCGAGAGATTTCCTGGCCGCGCTCATTGAGCACGAGCAAGGTGGGGTAGCCGCCAACCTTGAAGCGCGCTTTCCAGTCCCAGGAGATTTCCGTATCTGCGTCGAGAGCCAGCTTCACGAAGCCTTCAGCCGCCGTCGCAAAGACCGCGGTCGGATAGACGTTTTCTTCGAGCATATTGCAGGGAGGGCACCAGATTCCGTAAAAATGGACGAAGATCGGTTTTTTGGCGCGGCGCGCGAGCGTCAGCGCTTTATTCGGTTCGTTGACGAGAAAGCCGGCGGCAAAGGGATGCGGTTTCGGGTTTATCTTCGCGCGCGCCGCCGGTTTATTTCCCGAGACGTTCATGATGAAGCTCTCCTGGCGGCAGAAGGTTTGCGCGTCATCGCAGACGCTCACGAGGATGGCGACCGTGCCGGATGAGCGCAGCTGGCAACGGAACATGCGCGGGGTCACATCGTCGGCCCGGTTCTTCCCGCACATCTGCGGTGCGGAGACGCTGAAGTGGTGTCCGTCGAGAGGCTTGAGCTCGATATACTCATTGAGCAAGGCCGTTGTCGGCTTTGACTTGACTAAATCTGCCGCAAAACCTGGACTCGCCAGGAGCAGGAAAGCGAAGGAGATCATGAGAAGGGAAGCGTGATTTTCAAATAACATAGAAGATTCTCCAGCGCCGACGCACGACATTCTATCATTTGACATAGGTCAGCCAATCAGCCGAGCGCGCATGGCGTCCGCCGACAACCTCCTGGTAGGCGCGCTGGAGGGCGCGCGTGATGGGCCCCATGCGGCCCGTGCCGATGCGGCGGAAGTCGATCTCCCGCAGCGCGATGCACTCGGTCGCCGTTCCGCAGATGAAGACCTCGTCGGCGGCGTAGAGCTGGTCGCGGGAAAGATCCGCTTCGCATACCTCATAGCCAAGATCCGAGGCGAGGGTGATGAGGGTTTGCCGCGTGAGGCCCTCTAAGACAGCGCCCGTCCCGGGCGTTATGATCCGGCCGTCACGCACGACGAATAAGTTTTGTCCCGTGCATTCGGCGACGTAGCCGCCGGGATCGAGCATGATGGCCTCGTCAAAGCCCAAGCGCACCGATTCTGTTTTTGCCAGGATGCTGTTGGGATAATTGCCGCTGATCTTAGCCTTGGTCATGGATACATTCGGATGATGGCGGGTGAACGAGGAGACATTGGCCCGCACGCCCTCCTCCATCGCCTTTTCCCCGAGATAGTTGGTCCATTGCCAGACCGCTATGCCGACGCTGACCTTTGTCGCGTCAAGGTTGAGGTTCCAGCCGCCTGAGGATAGGTAAAGCAGCGGCCGGATATAGCAGGAGGGAAAGCCGTTGGCTTGCACCGTCTCGCGCGCGGCCGCGCAGAGTTCGTCTGTTCCATAGGGGAGGTCCCGCAGGCCGAATATCTCGGCGGATTGGATCAGGCGCGCCATATGCTCGCGCAGCCGGAAGATGGCCGGCCCCCGCTCGGTCGCGTATGAGCGGATGCCCTCGTAGACAGCCGCTCCGTAGTGCAGGGCGGGGGTCATGAAATGCAACGTCGCTTTCTCATATTCGACGAGCTTGCCATTCAGCCAGATGTGTCGAGACTCCATGCCCATATCTCTTTTCCTCTCAGTTGAGACGTTCCAAGATCGCGTCCGTCATCTGCGTCGTCGTGACCAGGCGCAGATTGTCCGACATGATGTCCCGGGTCCTGAAACCATCGGCCAAAGCGCGCTCGATGGCCGACTCGATGGCGCGCGCGCTGCTTTCCAGGCCGAATGAAAGCTCCAGCATCATCGCCACCGACAATATTTGAGCGATGGGGTTGGCCAGATCTTGGCCGGCCAGTTCCGGCGCTGAACCTCCGGCGGGTTCGTAAAGCCCGAAGCCCTGCGCGTTGAGGCTGGCGGAAGGAATCAGCCCCAGCGAGCCGGGAAGGGCGGCGGCCAGGTCGGAAAGGATGTCGCCGAACAAATTGGGAGTCAGCAGGACATCGAAGCGCTGTGGAGCGAGCACGAGCTGCATCGCGCAATTGTCGACAAGGACGTGCTCAAGCTCGACGTCAGGGTAGCCTTGCGCCACTTCCGTGACCACGGTTCGCCAAAGTTTTGACGTGTCCAAGACGTTGGCCTTGTCGATGGAAGCCACGCGGCGTCGGCGTCCGCGCGCGGCTTTGAATGCCGCGTGGGCGATGAGGGCTATCTGCGACTCGTCGTACTCCGCCTGGTCACGGGCCCGGCGCAGACCGTCCACGGTCGCGGTGCGGCGCTCGCCAAAATAGATGTCGCCGAGGAGTTCTCGAACGACGAGAAGGTCGACTGCGGGCGTTAGGCGAACAAGCTTCAGCGGACTGCTGGAGGCCAACGCCGGGTAGACGCGCACGGGCCGGAAATTCGCGTAAAAGCCAAATGTCTTGCGCAGGGCGAGGATGGAATTGGTTTCGCAGCCTTGCCATTTGGGAAGATGCGCCTGACTGACCGGACCGCCGACCGAGCCGAATAAGATGGCATCGCAGCGACGGCAAAGTTCGCGGGTTTCCTCAGGGCAATGGTTCTGATAGCGGTCAAAGGCCGCCCCTCCGACGAGGCCGGAGCGCAACTCGAAGTGTCGGCCGCTTTTCGCCGACACGGACGCAAGCACACGCAAGGCTTGGGCCATGACCTCTTCGCCGATGCCGTCACCGGCCAGGACTGCGATTTTGCCGGTTTTTGATATTGTCATGAGGGCACCTACAGACTCTACGACATTTTTTAATGAGGGAAAATCGTGTCGTTGTCGAGGGGTGCTTGAATACGACAACCATAATTCATCAAGATGCTATAATGGTTTTGCGATGCTCGTTTCCAATTCCTCCCGCCACATCAAGATTTTCGATACGACCCTCAGGGACGGCCAGCAATGCCCGGGCGCCGGCATGAGTTTTGCAGACAACCTCCGCTACGCCCACCTGGCGCGGGAAGTCGGCATTGATGTCCTTGAGGCGGGATTTCCCTCCGCCAGCAAGGGAGATTTCGCCATCGTCTCGGCGATCGCTTCGGAAGTCGGCGCCCTGGCAGACAGCCCGGTGATCGCCGGACTTTGCCAACTGCGGCAGACGCAGTTTGAGCTCACGCTCGAGGCGTTGCGGCCGGCCCTTGCCCGCGGACGGGCCCGTCTGCATGTTTACCTGCCGGTTGATCCGGTCTTAATGGCGGCGTCTTTGGGCGACCGCGCGCAACACCCGGCCGAGCTCGTGTCGGATGTTCACCGCTTCATCCTGCACGCCGCCTCCTCCGGCATCGAGATCGAGTTCAGCTTGGAGGGCTACTCGCGGATGGGAAAAAACTTCGACTTCGCGACCGATGCCATCCGCGCGGCCATCTCCGGCGGCGCTCGGATCATCAACTGCCCAGATACCATCGGCGGCGCCTGCCGTCTCCAGGGCGAGGATTACTTCGTCGCCAAGATGAAGCGGCATGCCGCGATGATGGCCGTGGAATTTCCCGGCGTGCCTCTGACGTGGTCGGTGCATTGCCACAATGACATGGGGCTGGCCCTCGACAACAGCATGAACGGTGTTTTCGCCGGCCCCGCGCGACAGATCGAAGGGTGCATCAACGGCGTGGGCGAACGGGCCGGCAACGTGGCCATCGAGCAATGCGCTCTTTACTTGAAGCAGTACGCAGCCTGCGTCGATAGGCAGGAACCGTTTTACACGAAGATTAAACTGGAAAAACTCCAGTCTATCTCGGACTTCGTCAGCGCCCACATGCTTCCGCGCCAGCCTCACTTCCCGATCTGCGGCGCCAACTCCGCCAAGCACACCTCCGGCGGCCACACCAATGCCATCCTCAAGGATCCGCTGGCCTACCAGCCCTTCGATCCGCGCGACACGGGCACAGAGATTACCTTCGTCTTCGGCCCGTTGAGCGGCGGCAACCATGCTCAGTCCATCATCAAGAAGTTCGGCTATGTCTGTCGCGACGAAGAAAAAACGCTCATTGCTCAATTCATCAAGGACCTTTATGCCGAGCGCCGCAAAGGCATCACGGATGAGGAAGTCCTCGCGGGCTATTTTGAATATCGCAAACCGATCGCCCTCACGCACTTCGACTATGCCCGCTTGGGAGAGACGACGACCATCACGGTCACGGGACGTTTTTTTGAGCGCAAGGGCGAAATCGCGGAGTCCGCCGTGGGTGCCAATTCGGCGCTGGGCGCGCTGATGTCGCTGATCAGTTCAGTCCATCCGGGCATTAAGATACTCAACTACAGCAGCCGATCCTCGGGCGCGGGCATCGAGGCGTTCAGCGTTTCTACGATTGTTATTTCCTCGGATGACGACCGCGTGACATGCAGCGGCACGGGCACGGACCAGGATATTGAGATCTCGGCGATGAAAGCTTTGGTCAGCGCCGTCAATACCTTATTGATCAACAGGCGCTTCAAGGTTGACGCGGATGGAGTCGCGTCCTCTCATGCCGCCCAATAAATTTTCCATCGTCGAAAAGATATTTGACGCTCACGTCGTTCATCAGGAAGCGGGCCATCCGGTGGTCTTCGCGATTGATTTCATGCTTCTTCATGAAGTGACCTCGGCTCAGGCCTTTGCGACTTTAAAGGAACGAGGCCTGGGCGTTTTCGACCCCAAAGCATGCCTGGCCACTTTGGACCATAGCATTCCGACGCGTCCGGACCGAAACCTGATTCATGATCCCACCGCTCGTCTTCAAGTCGCGACTTTGCGCGAGAATGCGGCGGAACACGGCATCCTGCTTTATGATTTTGACAGCCGACGCCAGGGCATCGTCCATGTCATCGGCCCTGAGCTCGGCATCACCCAGCCCGGCATGACGATCGTCTGCGGCGACTCGCACACCTCAACGCACGGCGCGTTCGGAGCGCTCGCTTTTGGCGTCGGAACCTCCGAGGTCGGTTATGTGCTCGCCACGGGCTGCCTGCTCCAGACCCGGCCCAAGACGATGCGTGTCGTATTTAACGGCAAATTCGGCAAGGGAGTCTATGCCAAGGACGCCGTCATGAAGCTGATCGCCGATATCGGCATCGCCGGGGCCAATGGCCACATCATCGAATATGCGGGCACGGTCATCAATTGCATGAGCATGGAAGAGCGCATGACCGTCTGCAATATGAGCATCGAGTGCGGCGCCCGCGCCGGCCTTATTTCTCCCGATGAGACGACTTACGCCTACCTCAAGGGGCGCCCCTGCGTTCCCGTCGGTCAACGCTGGGAGGAGGCAGTGGCCTATTGGCGCGCGCTGGCGAGCGCGCCCGACTGCGGCTATGACGCGGAAATTGTCGTCGACGTGAGCCGGCTGCGGCCGATGGTGACTTGGGGAACCAATCCCGAGCAAGCCGTGCAGATTGACGATCCGATCCCTTCTGTCGAGAGCCTGCCTGAAGACAAAAGGCCGGGCGCCAAGCAGGCCCTCGAGTACGTCCGTCTTCGGGCCGGGGCGTCTCTTAAGAATACGCCCATCGATTGGGCCTTCATCGGCTCCTGCACCAATGGGCGCATCGAGGACCTGCGTTTGGCGGCCAGCATCCTGGACGGGCGCAGGGTCAGTCCCGCTGTGACCCTTTACGTCGTCCCGGGATCTGAAGCCGTCATGGCGCAAGCTCGGCGCGAACATCTCGATGAAATATTTCTCGCCGCCGGAGCGCATTGGCGCATGCCCGGGTGTTCCTTATGCTTGGGGATGAACGACGATAAAGTTCCGGCGGGAAAGCGGTGCATCAGCACGTCTAATCGGAATTTCGTGGGCCGTCAAGGCGCCGGGAGCTTTACGCATCTCGCCTCGCCGGCCACGGTGGCGGCAAGCGCCATCGCGGGCCGCATCGTTTCCGCGGAGAAATATCTCTAACATGCTCAAGCTGAAGATCGCCGCTCCTTTTACGGGAAAAGCCATTCCGCTGGCGATGGAGAATGTCGACACGGATATGATCATCCCGGCTGAATTTCTGACCAGCATCCGGCGTGATGGCTATGGCCCAAACCTCTTCCGGAGGTTGCGCGACGCTGATCCAGTCTTCCCATTGAACCAGAGAAAATTTTTCGGCGCCTCGATATTGATCTCCCGGAAGAATTTCGGTTGCGGGTCCTCGCGCGAGCACGCTGTCTGGGCGCTGCAAGGCGCTGGAATCCGCGCCATCATCGCGCCCTCTTTCGCCGACATATTCGCGAGCAATAGCGGCAAGAACGGACTTTTGCTGGCGGCCATCGATGAAGCCGCCGTGGAGCGACTTTTAAGCTGTGCCGCCGAGGGGGGCCTCGATTTGACCATCGATCTGCAAACGCAGACTGTCACCACCCAAGATGGCTGGCGCGCCGAATTTCCCTACGATGGCTTTCGAAAACACTGCCTGGAGCTTGGTCTCGACGATATGGACTACCTTCTATCCCATAAGCCCGCCATCGAGGCCC
>CAZGVK010000044.1:0-3668 GCA_964529095.1 uncultured Elusimicrobia bacterium | reverse complement strand
CGTTCGCTGTGTAGAACGCTGGAAAGCATAGCGACGCCCTCCTGTGTGAAAACGAGCGGTCGCTTTCGACGCCCGCCACGCCCAGTCTTTGATATCGCAATTTGCGACATCAAACCTCGAAACTCTTCGGATGTCAGTTGAAACATGAAGTCGGGCGGGAAACGCAGGGCATTGCGGCGGACCTGTTCATTAAGGCGTGTGGTGCTGACCCCATAAAGGAGAGCCAGGTCCGCGTCAAGCATGACTCTATGGTCGCGAATGAAGTAGATGCGCTGCTCTATGCCTTCGCGGGGGATTAGGGATTTAGTGGACATCGCAATAAAAATGTTGGCCCAGATTTTAGCATATCACTCAAAAATGCTCTGGCGGCTCTTTGAAATCATAGAATCTCGGTCCAGCAGACAGGGCAGAGTCAAGGCGGCTCATGGGCGGGTTGCATATCGCTTTTACGCACGAGGTCCTTGAGGAAATCCTCATAGGTTAAGTGTAGAGATTGGACTTCAGAGGTCTGCTTCGGCTTGCCAAGCACGCGGTCGAGGAGCATCTCGGTTGCTGCGATGTCACCAGTAGCTGCCTTTCGCGCCATCTTTATCATCATCACTTCCGCGTTCGTCACGCCCGCAAACTCGGGCTCCAAACCAAGGGGATCATGGTACGGAAGCGAGAGTGCTGCCAGGGCCATTTCCCCGATCTGTGCCTTTGTGAAAGTCGGGGCCGCGTTTATAATGGGTGTGCCATCAGAAGTCCGCGCATGTATGCGGCGCCGATACTGGCGCTTCGTTGTTTTCTCAAGGGGCGCATGTGGAGCATGTGCTTTGACTTCAAACGGCTTTCCATTGAGTTCGGCGATTAGCGCGTCTCGGAGGCTGTCCTTGGCGGTTGTCATCTGGATTGCTCCTCCTCCTGTCATTGTACGAACAGATGCGATGTGGTGGGTTGGGTGGCAGAACGCTACGCGGGACGTTGAGCAACGGATAAGCTGGGATTTTTTTACTGGGGAAAAATTTAATGCGAGTGCGTATCTTAAAGCATTACTGTCGTTGCGCGCGCCCCCGAGTTTTGGGGCATAGGGGGTCAATTCAGGGGGAGGGGGTCTCGAAATCACTATGGCAGTTTTATACCAGTCTGGACGGGTTTCGTGTCCTATCGTGTCCGGTGGTGTCTGCGGCTTCTCGTCGAGGAAACGAGATTAGGTGGGCTCAGCGTCGGAGGGTGTTAAGGATTAGCAAACCGTCGGTTTCAGCCGCTCACCCACCTCTCTAAAAAGTGTTTAGTGCTCAGATTGTGCTGTAAAATAAAGATAAGTTTTATGTATCTGTTTGCGCAGAGCTTCTCACGTTTCGGGCTCGAATCGGACTAAGTGTCCACTGCCGATCCACCTGGATGCCGCGCCGCATAAATTGGCACAAGTTTAACAGGTGGAGGACGCGATGCGTAATGGGTGATTCAAAGAACAATGCTTCGCGCTGAATTCACGCGCCTCAATTTGTTCATGATAGCAAAAAATAGTCGCGAATCCGTTCGGCGGCGAGGCTGAGCATTGCTTTCGATTCAAATTAGTCCGGGGCTATTCCGCTTATAGAACGTAATTTTCTCGCGCTTCATGCGGCGCTCGCGGAAGATCGGCTCGATCCCCACTCTTGGGATACGCTTGATCGGCATTTACCGATGGGGCGCAAGTGGTGGTCCTGGGATCGCTGCGAAAGGTTGCGGCGCGGCGCCGTCGATTTTCTGGCCCGGAATAATGGGTCCCTTAAATCAATACTACGCGATGCCGACGTTGAAACCATTCGGTTTATCGCCAAGTCTTGCCTGGCTACCGGCGAGGGCCGTCAACTCCTAAATCGGATATTGCTTTCAGACAACGCTGACGATCTTCCGCAATCCGTTCGCATCGCGCTGCGCGCCGACGATTAAGGGTGGCTGCTGTTTGGAGTTAGTTTGAACATGGCTCGACAGCTTACTTCTCGAGACTTCGTGAGCTTTCGTGTAGGATCGGGAGACGGCCTCTCGGTGCAAACACCCCGCCAGAATCATTGCAAATAACCCGCTACAGCTATTGCAAATGCCCCGTTGGCGAGCTACCATCTAGTAACTCATGGCCTATCGCAAGCGCATCGTCGATGATGAACTGGCCCGACGCCTATCCTCCACGGGCGCGGTCGTCATCGAAGGTCCTAAAGCCTGCGGCAAGACCGCAACCGCCAGGCAACTTGCGGCGAGCGAGGTCCTCCTTGATGTCGATGAGGCGGCGCGCAACGCGATGGCGGTAGATCCCGCTCTGGTTCTGGCCGGGGCCGTACCCAGGCTGATTGATGAATGGCAGATCGCACCTGCAATCTGGAACCATATCCGCCGCGCGGTTGATACGCGCGGCGCGCCGGGTCAATTTATTCTGACAGGATCGGCCGTGCCCGCCGATGATATCACGCGTCACGGCGGCGCCGGCCGCCTGACCCGCCTTCGCATGCGGCCCATGTCTCTCTTTGAAACGGGCCACGCAACCGGAGCGATATCGGTGAAGGAATTGCTCGGCGGAGCAAGCCCTCGATCCCCGAAGACCCGAATGACCGTCGCCGTCATCGCGGAGCGAATCGCGGTAGGTGGTTGGCCCGGCCTCCTCGGCCGGAGCCCGGAGAAGTCGTTGGGTGCGTTGCGCGACTACATAGAAGAAATTCGCCGAGCTGATATACAAAGCGTCGATCAAAAGCACCGTGATCCCGATAAGGTGGGTGGTTTTCTCCGTTCGATTGCCCGCAACGTGGCGACCTACGCATCGATCGCGACGCTCGCTGCGGATGCCGGGGGACCCGAGGGCTCTCTCAAAGAGGACACAGCTGGCGAATACCTCGCGGCTTTGCGGCGTCTCATGATCGTCGAGGACCAGCCTGCATGGGCGCCGCACTTGAGATCAAAATCCAGGGCGCGAAGTGCTGCGAAGCGGCACTTTGTCGATCCTTCCTTGGCCGTCGCAGCACTCAGGGCCACGCCGGAGCGACTCCTTAAGGACCTGAATCTGTTTGGGTTTCTTTTCGAGTCACTGGTCATCCGGGACCTGCGCATCTATGCCCAGGCTGCGGACGCGCAGGTTCTCCAGTACCGAGACAACACGGGCCTGGAAGGAGATGCCATCATCGAGGCGGCCGATGGTCGCTGGGCGGCCTTTGAGATCAAGCTCGGTCCCGGTCAAATCGAGGAAGCAGCCGCGAGCCTCCTGCGGTTCGCCGAGCGCGTGGACACCGCCAAGTGCGGCAAGCCGAGCGCGCTCAGCGTGATCGTGGGAACGGGATACGGCTACGTGCGTCCCGATGGCATTGCCGTGGTGCCGATCGGAACACTCGGGCCCTGACCAAACTGGGCCGCGATAGCCCTTCTGGCCAAGTGTCCCAAAAGTGTCCATCGCGGGTCCAAAATCACCACTTTGGGCGCTCCTCGAGAAATAGGCTCTTCGACGGATAATTTGCGGCGCGGGCGGATGGGGGCCTGGCTGATTAGCAACCCGTCGGTTTCAGCCGCTCACCCACCTCTCCGAAATCGAATACTACTTAAGCGGCCCAAGCCCAAGAGCTGGATTGCGGATCGCCAGAGATTCCCTTGCTCACGTGCGTGTAGCGCTGAACCATCCGCAGGGAGCTGTGGCCCAGGCTGAGGTGCTTGAGTTCCACACG
>CAZGVK010000043.1:0-25787 GCA_964529095.1 uncultured Elusimicrobia bacterium | reverse complement strand
GACACCTTTGCCAGTCTGAAAAAGACCTGCCGCAAGTTGGATGTCTCGTTTTGGAAGTTCCTCGACGACCGCCTCTCTGGTCGGGGTACGATTGCCCCGCTGTCTGAACTGATTGCCTTGCGAGCAGCAGCATCGAGTTAGGCGCCGTCAATAAATTAACTTTACGGTTTTGCAAGATCATGACTGTCGGAGCAACTCCGTCGTAATTGTAAATTTTAATAGTTGACGGTGCTTAGATGGCATAAAAAGCCCTCCATCGAAGGAGGGCTTTTTACTTTTCCGATCAATCGAGAGTTAAGCAGTAACCACCAACCCGCGGGACATGTAATTAACTTTGAGCCCATGAACTTCATCATGTGCCCACTCAGCTGTTTCGACAGCCTGCTTAGTCTTCTTAAAGGTAGAAGGTAAAACCTTGATTGGCATATATCGAATTAACTCATAGAAAGGCGTGTTCTCTTCGATAACTCCAATGAATGTTTTGTAGAAGTCATCAACAACATCGAGGACTTCGCTGTCCTTGGATTTTAATTCTTCAAGGAATTGATCAATTTTCTGTCGCGTAAGAGCATCCTTGATGGGTTTACGAGAACTACGGATGAATCCGGGAAGGGTTAGGTGGCAAGTGTTGTGGGAAAAAACATTGCAGAATTCCACGAGTTGAACATAGACTTCATCCGCCTCGGACAACTTGCCCTGAGTTGCTAAATGAATCAGACGATCGCGTAGTGCGAAAAAGCGGTAGCTCTGAGCTTTCTGCTCATGCAAAGCGGCGACCTGTTTTCTGAAAATGAGATAGGAAATCGCATGGGCCAATGCAATGCTACCGAGCATCATTTGGTCCGCTCTATCTATAAACATGGTTGTTTCACCCTATTACTAATGCTTCGAAGACTTCCTATCTTTGAGCACAACGGATTGCAGCTTGTTGCGCTCAGAGACTAATCGTTCAATCTCATCATCCTTTGACCGGAGGAGCTTCTCGTATAAAGCCCGAATGCTACGGTCATGCCAAGCAGCCAGCAGGAGGAATAAACCGCCAAACGGCCCGTATTTGGAAGCAACTTCCTTGACCAAATCGACCGCGACGGGCAAGAGGGGGTCCGCCACAGAGGTAGTGTATCAAATCCGTGTACCTCGCTATAACAGGAATACCCCCCTTCCGCAAGGGTCTTTCCGCCGTAATTATGCCTTTTGGAGGTTTCGTAGATATTGCGGACGGAGAACAAAGTGTTGCCAACCCCTCACGTAGCGCTGAGGGGGGAATCCGGGAGATGCCAGAGGATGCAACTTCCACAGACAATCAAGACTATTACTGCGGCAATGCAAAGCCAATCGACCGCCATGAAATACCTATTGGCCCATACCTGTCTTTGCACATCTACTTCGAAAAGAGAGATCTGTTTTTAAGCACTTCCTACTTCTGCTCGAGGGCGCCACAATCTCCGGCTCGCTCGACGGCATGATGGGCGGCACACTCGACTTGAAGGGACTGCTCAACGGCGTGACTTCGAACCCGAAGCTGTACGGCAAGCCCGCGACGTTGACGCTCGCCGGCAAGAGCGCGTCGGGCCCGACCGTGGCCCTGAACGGACGGCTGGACCAGCAGAATGATCCGGTGGGCGTCACGCTTGCCCTCAACGGCGAGGGATTCTCTCTCACCGGGACGGAACTCGGCGACGGCGGGGTGGGCGGACGGATCACGAACGGCAGCGCCAAGCTCAAGGTGATCCTCTCCTCGTCCGGGGACGAATGGAATGGTGAGATCTTAGTTGAGACCAAAGGCGTTTCGATCGAACCGAAAGTGACTTTGGCCGGAGCGTCCGGACAGCTGGTGTCCGACGCGTTGAAGTCGATTTCGAGCTTCAAGGTCCGCATCGCAATCTCCGGCAAGGAAGACGACCTCAAGCTCGCCTTCTCGTCGAACATCGGCGAGGCCGTCGTGGCCGCGATGAAGAAGTCGGTGTCCGGCCAGCTCGAGGCGCAGAAGAAGGTCCTCGAGGGCAAGCTCGCCGCGCTTTACGGCGGCAAGGATGGCGACGCCCGTGCCCAGATCAACGGCCTGACGGGCAAGCTCCTCGTCCCGCTCGACGCGCAGAAAGACGCGCTCGACAAGCTGATGAAGGACGCGCTCGGCAACGCCCTCGGCGGCCAAAGACTTAATAAGCTGTTCAAGCATTGAGTGCGTCATCTCGGGCGGAGACGACCGTGCCCTATAAGTCGAATTTCATGTGGCACTAATAGTATATACAATAAGTAGGGTTTATCAAGGGGTACTTGCCGTACCGTTGGCTTTCTATTACCCGCATCTCAGCATCCTCTGACGCCGCGGCTCACCCCATCTTGAAGATGGCGATGTTGGTCTGGATGATCTTCTCTATGGTTACACCCCTTTTTCCACCAAACGGCCGTTCACGTACTTGTGGAGCACGCTTGCCATTAAGGTCTGATAGGGTATCCCTTCCTGGACTGCTCGCCGCTGCATGCCTTCAAGGTCCATAGGTGAAAGCCGAATATTGATTCGCTTGCTTTTTTTTTTACCGCCTCGCGAAAGTACCCCTGATAACGGCGAGCCTCAGATTTTGGAACTGATTTCCACTCCCCCCGCGCAAAAGAACGCTCCAACTCCCTCTCTTCTTTAGTGAGCCTCGCCATGTTTTCCTCCGGTTGTCGAACTCCGCGCTGTTATTTTTCGGGGAAGGCCGCGACGGCCTTTTTAATGAGCCTAAACGCTTCCTTGGCTTGCGCTTCGGTCAAAATCAGAGGCGGGGCCAGGCGAATGATATTCTCGTGCGTCTCTTTAGCCAGCAAACCAAGCTTAAAGAACGTCTCAACGAGAGGCCGCACCGGCGTCGAAAACTCGAGGGCGATCATTAACCCCCGACCACGGACCTCCTTGAGCAAGGGATGCTTAATTGACTCAAGAAGGCCTTTCAGGCAGGTGCCGATCTTCGCAGCCTTTTGAGGCAAGCGCTCCTCTTGAATCACCGTGAGCGCTGCCATGGCAATAGCGCAAGCCAGCGGACTTCCACCGAAAGTCGAGCCATGGGTGCCGGGTGCAAATAGGCCGAGGATATCGTCGTCAGCGCAAACGGCCGAGACGGGGTAGAGTCCGCCGGAAAGCGCTTTGCCCAGGATGTAGATATCAGGAATGACGGATTCATGCTCGCAGGCAAACAGTTTGCCGGTGCGGCCAAGGCCGGTTTGGATTTCATCGGCGCACATGAGCACGTGTTTCTCGGAACATATCTCGCGCACGGCGGCAAGCCAGCCTTCCGGAGGGATGATGACGCCCGCTTCTCCCTGGATGGGCTCAAAAAGAAACCCAACCGTCTCCGGCCGGATAGCCGCCTGAAGCGCTCGGGCATCACCGTACGCAATCATGCGAAAACCGGGTGTGCCAGGGCCGAAGTTTTCCGTTGTCAGGCGGTCGCTGGAGAAGCCGCTGAGCGTCGTTGTGCGTCCGTGAAAGTTTCCAGCGCAGACGATGATTTCGGCCTTGTTTGCGGTCACGCCTTTGCGACGGTAGCCCCATAAGCGCATGGCCTTGATGGCGGTTTCCACTGCCTCAGCGCCGGAATTCATTGGCAAAGCGCGTTCCTTCCTGGTGATCCGGCACAGGCGTTCAAGGAATGGCCCAAGGAGCTCATGGTGAAAAGCACGTGAAGTCAAGGCGACCTTGCCGAGCTGCTTCCTGGCGGCGGCGACAATTTTAGGGTGATTGTGCCCCTGGTTAAGCGCTGAATAGGCGGATAGGAAATCAAAATAGCGCTTCCCCTCCACATCCCAGACGAATGCTCCTCGAGCGCGAGCAATGGCGACGGGCAAAGGGTGATAGTTGCGCGCACCGCGCTTGTCGACAAGCGCAATCAGGGCAGCCATTTTTTTGGTCATCTAAGAAGAGCTCTGCCCGTGGCCAAGCGCAGGCCGAAAAGGACTAAGACGATACCTAAAATCCAAGTCCGGCCAAAGCTTGAGGCGACGACAAGAAGGCCTAAACCGAGCGTAAAATCGAGCATGGGGCCGCCGTGAAAAATGCGTGAGCGAGCGGCGCAGGCCATGATGTAGCCGTAGCCGAGGCTGACAAGAGCGACAAATTCTCCAAAGCACAAGCGACGCCAGGTTGCGACGGATAAATCCAGGGAAGAAGGGCCGTAGGCCGAGAGCTGCAAAAACACGAGCGGCGCCAATGAGAGCGCTCCGAAGGCAACGCACAACAGGCCCAACTGGCAACGCTGCCGCCTTGGACCATCGGAGGTCAGAAGATCAAGAGTTATCAATAAGAGCCCGCTCAAGCGCGGCCACGGCGCGGTCGGCATCTGCGAGGGCCCAGCACAATGGCGGCTGGATCCGCAAAGTGTTGCCTTCTAGACCGCCTCTTCCCACGAGCACGCCCTGATCCTTCATGGACTCGATGATCCGGATCGTAAGCTCGGGCGCAAACGCCCGAGTTTTCCCGTCCTTGACAAGCTCGACACCGACCATTAGACCCTTTCCGCGCACGTCGCCCATGCGCTCATCCTGGAGTTGAAGCCGCCGCAGGCCGGCCATGAGGCGATCGCCCACTCGGGCGGCGTTCGCCGGAAGATTTTCATTTTCAACGATATCCATCACGGCCGTCGCCGCGGCCATCGCCAGGGGCCCGCCGCCAAATGTATTATAGTGGAGGACCCCCTTCATCGACTCCGCGATTTCACGCGTGGTGATGATGGCACCAATCGGATAGCCGTTTCCCAGACCCTTGGCCATGACTATGATG
Source organism: uncultured Elusimicrobia bacterium (assembly GCA_964529095.1). GTDB lineage: Bacteria > Elusimicrobiota > Elusimicrobia > UBA1565 > UBA9628 > GWA2-66-18. The sequence goes on along the minus strand of CAZGVK010000043.1, from coordinate 21,028 downwards.
TCGGGCCTGGCCCTCCAATGCTTGATGCCGAAGTAGTGCTCGCCGGTGCGGCCTACGCCGGCCTGAACCTCGTCGCAGATGAACAGCCCGCCCTGCTTCCGGATCATTTCCGCCGCCTCAGCGAAGTACGACGGGCCCGGCGTTATTAGGCCGCCCACGCCCATGATCGTCTCGGCGTAGAAACCCGCTATTTTCCCGGATGTTGAACTTTTCAGCGTCGCCGCGAGGCCTTCAAGCGCCGCCGCCGTGCTCTGCTCGGAGGTGCCTGAAAAGCGATATGAATAGTCCGTCGGCGCAAATGAAATGCCGGCAGGATAGGGCGCTTGATTGCGCCAGTTGTTCTGGCCCGTCAGCGCCGTTGTCAGCAAGGTCCGTCCGTGGTAGGAGCGCTGGATGGCGACAAACTCGTGGCGGCCGGTGTAAGTCTTGGCCACAAAGGCCGCCATCTCGTTGGCCTCGGAGCCGGAATTTGTAAAGAAGCAAACTTCCATGTCGGGGTTGACGGTCTTCGCCTTGTCCGCGAGGCGTTTTGCAAACTCTCCGACGGCTGGATGCAGGTAGAGGGGTGGATTGTGCTGAAGTTGGTCGATTTGATTTTTAAGCAACTGAACAAAGTGCGGATGACAGTGGCCGATGGAGACCGTGGCAACGCCGGCGAAACCGTCAAGATATTCTTTGCCGCTTTCATCATAAAGAAACTGCATCCTGCCCGCGACAATCTGAATGGGCTTTGCGAACATCGGTCCGGGAAGGGGCAAGAGGTGCGCTGCGCGAAGGGCTGCGACAGCAACGGAAGAGACCTGAGAAGATTCCGGAGCGGCCGCTATCTTTTGGCTCATTGATTCCTCCATGCTGTCGAGTGAGGAGAGGATGTCATGGGAAAACGAATATTAATAAAGATTTGAGACGCGGCGCTGGCCGGTGTAATCGAGAAACACCGTCTTCTGTTCTGTGAAAAAATACATTCCTTCCTTCGCCATTTCACGCTCGCCCACGCCGGATCCTTTCACGCCGCCGAAAGGAACCTGGGCTTCACCGCCGATCGTCGGGCTGTTCAAGTGCACCATGCCGGCTTCGACCTCCGCGGTGAAACGCATCGCCAGCGTGAGATCCTGCGAGTAGAACGCGCACGTCAGGCCAAAGGGACTATCATTAGCGAGTGCGACGGCCTTCTCGAAACTGGAAGTCCGCGCCACAGCCAAAATAGGTCCGAATACTTCCTCCTGCCACAGACGCGACTTGGGGGCGACGGCGTCGAAGATAGTCGGCTCGACAAACCAACCATGCGCCAAGGCGCCGATGCTCAGGCGCTTGCCGCCGCACAAGAGTTTAGCGCCCTCCCGCTTGCCGATCTCGATGTATTCCAGATCTGTCTTCAGTTGGCTCTCATCGACGGCCGGGCCCATGGCGACCGTCGTGTCGAGGCCGTCTCCGACCTTGATCTTAGCGGTCTCGATGAGAAGCATGCGCAGAAACTCCTCGGCTATTTTCTCGTGGAGGATAAGGCGCGAAGTGGCCGTGCAGCGCTGACCGGTCGAGCCAAAAGCGCCCTTCATAACCCCGCTGAGCGCCAGATCCAAATCGGCGTCGTCCCAGACCACCGCCGGGTTCTTGCCCCCCATCTCGCAAGTGACCTTGATGCCACGCGCGCCGCCGATAGAATGCACGCGCCTGCCGATCTCATTTGAGCCTGTAAAGGACACGGCCTTGATCCGCGGATCCTCAATGAGGATGTCACCCATCACCGAGCCCGCGCCGAGGACAAGGTTCAGCACGCCCGCAGGCAGACCTGCCTGCTCAAAAATCTTGACCAGTTCGACAGCCATCGCGGGCACTAGCGAGGCAGGCTTGAAAATCACGCAGTTTCCCGAAACAAGTGCCGGAGCGATCTTCCACGCGGGAATTGCAAAAGGGAAGTTCCACGGGGTGATAATGGAGACCACGCCTAAAGGTTGCCGAAGGGTGAAGAGCAGATTATTCGCAAACTCGGAAGGCTGCGTAATTCCCCCCAAGCGCAGACCTTCGCCTGCGAACCACTCGATTAGCGTGATGCCTTTCTCCATTTCGCCGCGCGCTTCGCTCAGTATTTTCCCCTGCTCGCGCGTCATCAGGCGCGCCAATTCCTCCTTGCGCTCGCGCAAGAGAAGCGCTGCCTTCATCAAAATGCGCCCCCGCGCGGGCGGCGTTGTCGCCTTCCAGCCCGGAAACGCCATCTGTGCCGCATCCATGGCGCGGAGGACATCGCTCTTATCAGCGCCTTTGAGTTTGGCCAGGACCTGCCGTGAGTCGGCGGGATTCGTCGAGAGAATCTCCTTCGAGGATGATCCCTCCACCCACAGGCCGGCGATATACTGCTTGAGAATTGAGATTTCCGATGTTGTCTGAGTCGCAGTGATCATTAATTTCGATTGTATCAATTAGAGGAGCGCCGGAAGATTATTTTCAAAAAAGAAACTTCTTGGGAATCCATCTTGCCTCTCGTCCCACCGAAGATGATCGGGGTTTTAAGGACGAGCCGATTCAATGGTTTTGAGACGGCGCTCGTGGTCCTTGATGCCAATTTGGACCTCCGTCAAGACATGGCCGTGAAGGAGAATGGCCCTGTCATTATGTTCGGATTTTTTGGCAAAAGCGTCTATGGCGTTTAAGATACGCTTGACATCGTCCTTGGTCGCCATGTCATGCCTGATTTCTCTGACATCAGCCTGGGTCTTGACGAGAGCCACGGCCACACGGTCAATCTTTTGATCCAGGCGAACGATGTCGGTCTTAATGGCTGAAACATCGATCTTAAGAATCGCGACGTCGGTCTTGAGGGTCGCGACATCGGTCTTGAGGGTCGCGACATCGGTCTTGAGGGTCACGACATCGGTCTTGAGGGTCGCGACATCGGTTGTGACTATCGCCATTCCGACCTTCATGTCAGACCTGAGAATGGAAATATCACCTTTCAGCATGGAGATGTCAGCCTTCGTCGCGGGAATAGCACTCTCGTTGGGCATGCGATTATGGTAGCGCATCGAGAAGGGGGCAACCAGGGCCCAAAGACCTATGGTGCATAATCACTCCCTATGGCCAAAACTTGAGAGAACTTAAGGGCTCGCGCTGAAATAAGTGATGCGCTCAGTTGAACGCTCGCGGCGTTCGCTTGAGGAACCTCCCGTGCTTTGTCGAGCCGGTCCATTGGCCGCCTAAAACCATCGCCCTCCCGCGCAAAAATACATCGCGAATGGAACCCGAGACGGTCATGCCCTCATAAGGGTTGTAGTCGGCGGCGCTGTGGTGATTCCGCGTCGAAAAGGTGTGGGGCTTGTTCGGATCAAGGATCACGATATCGGCATCGGCACCGGCATTCAGATGACCCTTGCGCGGATAGAGGCCGAAGAGCTTTGCGGGACTAGTGGCGGTGATCTCGACGAAACGGTTCTCCGTGATCTTCCTTTTTTGGACCGCGTCCCACATGAGGAGAAGCCGGTACTCCACGCCTGGAGCGCCGTTGGGAATTTTAGAGAAATCTTTTCTCCCCAATTCCTTCCCCGGCCGGCCGGCGCCGGTCTTCATGCAGAATGAGCAGTGATCGGTGGAGACAATTTGCAGATCACCTAAGGTAAGCCCTTTCCACAAGCGCTCTGAATTTCCTGCGGGCCGAAGAGGCGGGGACATGACGAACTTCGCCCCCTCGAAATCAGGACGCCGATAATCTTCCTCGGAAAGATACAGGTATTGCGGGCATGTCTCCGCGAACACAGGCAGACCGCGAGCGCGGGCCGCGCGCACTTCCTCCAGCGCATCGCCGGCGGAGAGGTGAACGAAATAAATCGGCACCCCCGCCATCTCCGCGAGCGCTATCGCACGGTGAGTCGCCTCGGCCTCAGCGGTCATTGGGCGCGTCAAGGCATGCCACTCGGGCGAAGTCTTGCCTTCGGCAATAGCCTTTTGGATAAGGACGTCAATAGCTGATCCGTTTTCAGCGTGCATGCAGATCATGCCGCCGTTGTCGCGGGTGCGCAGAAGCGCTTGGAATATCGTCGTGTCAGTGCTCATGAATATTCCGGGATAGGCCATGAATAGCTTAAAGGAAGAGACCCCCTCGGAAACAAGTTTGTCCATTTCTTTGTGCTGTTTCTCGGGGAAGTCGGTCACAATCATGTGAAACCCGTAATCGACGGCGGATTTTCCGTCGGCGCGCTTGTGCCAGTCATCGAGCGCGTGACGAAAAGTCCCGCCTTTTTTTTGGATGGCAAAATCGACAATCGAGGTTGTGCCTCCAAAGAGAGCGGAGATCGAGCCTGTGGTGAAGTCGTCGATCGTGGTAGCGCCCATAAAAGGCATGTCGAAATGGGTATGCACATCGATGCCGCCGGGGATCACGATCTTGCCGCGCGCGTCAATGACTTGCTTGCCGAAGTCGGCAAGCTTGCCGACGGAAGCGACTTTCCCATTGACGACGCCGATATCGGCGATGAAGGTATCCGACGCGGAGACAACGGTGCCGCCCTTGACGATCAGATCATACGACATATGTCTTTTTCCCCTCACAGCTCATGAGACCCCAATACAGCGTAAATGCCAAGCCAAAACTGATAAACCAGGCATAGTGGTACAGCGAGATCCAAAATGGCGCGACCGCGGCGAGCTTGATGGTTCCCAAAAAACCGGGAAGAAGGGGCAGGCAGGAGAACACCAGGGCGATGAGCGCGCGCGCATTGACGCCGCCTTTATACCAGTAGACGCCGTTTTTTTTATAGAGAGCGGGCACATCGAGCCTGGCGGCGCGCAGGATGTAGTAGTCGCAGATCAGAATGCCTCCAATAGAGCCAAGCAAGGCAGAATAAGCGATCAGCCAGGTGAAAATGTAGCCGGAGGGGTCGGCGATGAGTTTCCAAGGCTGGACCAGAATACCGATGATTCCTGTGATGTAGCCGCCTCTACGGAAGTCGATCTTCTCCGGCCACAGGTGCGAAAAATCATTCGCGGGACCCACGACGTTAGCCGCGATGTTCGTCGCGAGCGTGGCGAGGCATAGTGAAATGAGCGCTATCGCCAATACAAATGGGTTCTGGAATTTGGCGATCAGGTCCACTGGGTCCCATATTGTCCGGCCGTAGATGACAACGGTAGCCGAGGTCACCGCCACGCCGATGAAGGAGTAGAGACCCATCGTCGTGGGCAGGCCCAGGGCCTGGCCCAGCATCTGGTCCTTTTGGGATTTTGCGTAGCGGGAAAAATCCGGGATATTGAGCGAGAGCGTCGCCCAAAAGCCGATCATGCCGGTCAACGCCGGAAAGAAAAAGACCCAGAATTCTCCCGCCTTGGGCTGGCCTGCGGAAAAGGCTGAGGGCGCTGCCAGCATCGGGCCAAAGCCCCCGGCCTGAATAGAGGCCCATCCGAGCAAAGCCAGGCCGAGAACGATCAGCAGGGGCGCTTTAATATTGAGCAGGACACGGATGGATTCCACGCCCTTGTAGATGACGAACATATTGATCGCCCAGAAGAATAGAAAGCAGCCCCATTGTCCCGCGTTCAGGCCCTCGAACACAGGAGCGCCGCTCATCATTGCCGGAAACCAAAGGCCGACGAGCTTGTAGATCGCAGCGCCTCCAATCCAGGCCTGGATGCCGAACCAGCCGCAAGCCACGAGCGCTCTAAGGATGGCGGGCACATTGGCGCCGAGAATGCCGAACGCCGGACGGCAGTAGACGGGATAAGGGATGCCGTACTTCGTGCCCGCGTGCGCGTTGAGGATCATCGGCAGGAGCACGATACAGTTTCCGAGGAAAATCGTCAGCACGGCCTGATACCAATTCATCCCCTGCGCGATGAGCGAAGAGGCGAGCATATAGGTCGGGATGCAGGCGCTCATGCCAATCCACAGCACGGCCATATCTCTGGTCGCCCATGTGCGTTGCCGCTTGCTCGTGGGCGCTAGGTCCTTGTTCCAGTAGGGGGATATCGCGAGAGGCTCGCTCGCGTCACAAATTTCCGGATCGAGCAATATTGTTAATAGGCTCACGGCAGCTGCTGGAGAAGCTTGTCGTAGGTTTCCGGCCGACGGTCACGGAAGAATTGCCACACTTTGCGGATTTCCAAAATAGCGTCGAAGTCGAGTTCGGCGGTCACAATCGCATCCTTATCGTGCGGTCCGACGGCAAGCATTTTCCCGCGCGGATCGCAAAAGTAGGACTGCCCATAAAAGTCGCCGATCTTCCACGGGCTTTCATTGCCGACCCTGTTGCTGGCGCCCACGAAGTATTGGTTGGCCACCGCATGCGCGGGCTGCTCCAGCTTCCAAAGATATTCGGAAAGGCCTTTGACGGTTGCCGACGGATTGAAGACGATCTCGGCCCCGTTGAGGCCGAGAAGGCGGGCGCCTTCGGGAAAATGGCGGTCATAACAGATGTACACCCCAACCTTGGCATAGCGCGTCGAAAATACCGGATAGCCGAGATTGCCGGGCTTGAAGTAGAACTTTTCCCAGAAACCCGGAGCGCAGTGCGGAATATGGTTCTTGCGATAGCGGCCGAGGATAGCGCCGTCCGCGTCGATGACCACGGCGGTATTATAGTAGGTGCCGACCGACGGCGTCTCATAGATCGGCGCAACGATGACCATCTGATGCTTCTTGGCCAGATCCTGCATGATCTGCGTCGTCGGGCCGGGGACCGTCTCAGCTGTGTCGTACCATTTCGGATCTTGTTCGGCGCAAAAATAGGGGCCATAAAAAATTTCCTGCAAGCCCAGCATCTGCACGCCCTGTTTGGCGGCCTTCTCGATCAAGTCAACATGCTTGTCGATCATTCTCGTTTTAATCTGCTGCATGCTGTATTTCGGCGTCTGCCAGTTGCAGGACGCCTGGATGAGGCCACACTTGACTATTCTAGACATGACTGCATCCTCCTTAGCCGCCTTTAATGCCGCCGGTAGACTTCGCCGTACCCTTTCAGTCCGGCCTTTGCGTACTCATCCCAGGTGAGCGGATTGAGGCCGGTGTCGATGGGCTTCATCGTGATGCAGTCATCAACGGGACAGACGAGCGAACATAGATTACAGCCGACGCAGTCATCAACCAGAACGTGCGGCTTGCGATTTCCATTTTTACGATTAATGTCGATGCATTGGTGGGTCGTATCGTTGCAGGAAACATAGCACACTTCGCAGCTGATACACTTTTCAGCATTGATGGAAGCAACGCTTTTATAATGAAGGTTGAGCTTTTTCCAGTCGACGATGCTCGGCGCGGTCTTGCCGATGAAGTCTGCGGTCTTGGAAAAGTTTTTGCGGCGCATCCATCCGGCGAGACCGGCATTTAATTCCTCTATGATGCGAAAGCCGTGATGCATCACCGCCGTGCAAAGCTGCACGGAAGAAGATCCGAGCAGCATGAACTCGACTGCGTCAGACCAAGTCGCAATACCGCCGATCCCTGAGATCGGCAGCTCCGCGGTTTCGGGATCTGTCGCGATCTGGCTGACCATGTTGAGCGCGATAGGCTTGACCGCCGGGCCGCAGTAGCCCCCATGAGAAATTTTCCCCTCGACCGCGAATTTGGGAATCATCGTCTCGACATTGACGCCCATGATGGAGTTGATCGTATTGATGAGCGACACCCCGTCAGCGCCTCCCTGTTTGGCGGCGCGCGCCGCGAAGCGCACGTCGGCGACATTGGGCGTCAGCTTGACGAGAACGGGAATCGAGCTGACCTCTTTGACAAATTCCGTCACCCGCTTCACATATTCTGGAACCTGTCCCACAGCAGCGCCCATGCCGCGTTCGGACATGCCGTGGGGGCAGCCGAAGTTGAGTTCGATGCCGTCTGCGCCAGCTGAAATCACCTTTTTGGTGATCTCCCGCCAGGCCTGCTTCTCGCAGGGCACCATCAAAGACGCGATGACCGCATGATTTGCAAAGCGCTTTTTGACCTCGTAAATTTCTTTGAGGTTCGTCTCGAGCGGACGATCCGTGATCAATTCGATATTATTGAAGCCGACGATTTTCTGCCCGCCCAGGTCCAGCGCGCCATAGCGCGAGGAGACATTGACGACGGGAGGATCCTGCCCCAAGGTCTTCCAAACAGCGCCTCCCCAGCCGTACTCGAAGGCGCGCATGATCTGCGCGCCGGAATTCGTGGGCGGCGCCGAGGCGAGCCAGAATGGATTCGGGGATTTGATTCCGGCGCAATTGACGGAGAGATCTGGATTCAGCCGCGGCTTCATCTCTTCAATGCCGGCCCCGCGGCGTGATGGGCGCGACCACGCGCCCATCGATTGTCGATATCCAATACTCATTTCCAGACGGGATCGCCTGATCGGGGAAAAACGCACGCTGAATGCCCCATGCCGCGCGCTTGCCGTCGGCGGCCGCATTGACGACTTCCTTGCCGCCATTGACCGCGTCGCCGCCGGCGAATATCTGCGGCCGAGAGGTCTCCAGCGTGTCGGCATTCGCCTTGAGGCGACCGTCCTGGTGCTGAAGAAGACCGAGAGCTTTGGCGATTGAAAAATTTTTTGTCTGGCCGATGGCAACGATCACGCGATCGGCGGGCAGGATCAATTCGCAGGCCCGCGCGTCTTGGAACTCAACCCCTGTGATTTTATCATTACCGAGTATGCGAATGGGGATTGCCTCAGTGACGATCTCAACGCCTTCAGCCCGAGCGAACTCGATCTCAAATTCATAGGCGGAGAGGTCCTTAAGACCTCGGCGGTAGGCGAGAACGACATGCCCGGCGCCGGTGCGGACAGATTGAACGGCCGCATCGATGGCCGTGTTTCCGCCTCCGATAACGACGGTGTTGACGCTTGAGTTGAAGATCACGGTCTCATGCGCCTTGACGCGCTCAATGAAGGAGAGCGCGTCTATGACCCCAGGCAAGTCCGCTCCAGGGATATCGAGCAAGCGCGTTTTTTTAAGTCCAATGCCGACAAAAACGGCGTCAAAATCATTTAACAGCGCGTCGACCGCGATGTCCCTGCCCACTTCCTTGCCGGTGACGATGTCGCAGCCGAGTTGGAAGAGAAATTTCATCTCCGCCACCGCCGTGGACGAGGACATCTTGTACTCGGCAACGCCATAGGTATTAAGGCCCCCCGGGAGCTTGCGCTTCTCAAAAATCGTGACCGCAAATCCCAGGCGGCGCAGGTAGACCGCGCAGGACGCCCCGGCGGGGCCGGCGCCTATAATCGCGACTTTCTTTCCATTGTCGGCGCCCGGGCCGAAAGGCGGAGCGCCTTCAGCGTACGCGGCGTCGGTCGCGTGGCGCTGCAAACGCGCGATCTGTATGGGCTTCTCCTGCCAGTCATGATAGACGCAGGCGCCCTCGCACAATACGGGAACGGGGCAGACGCGCGCGCAGGAATGACCAAGCGCATTCGCCTCAAGAATAGTTTCAGCCGAGCCTAACGGATCGGCGGTCGCGAGCTGCCGGATGAAGCGCGGAACATCAATATGCGTCGGACAGGCGGTCACGCAGGGAGCATCATAGCAGTACAGGCAACGCGATGATTCGATCCGAACTTCCTCCCGCGTCATAGGTCCCTTGAGCTCGGCGAACAATCCTGCCGATGACTTTTTGGACATAGGTTATTGTACTACTTGAGGACTTGAATGCGTCCCATGGAAGGTTGCGGCGTGAGCGCCTTCATGAGAGCGCTCACGCCGTCTTTGATATACAAGGAAGAGATGAGGACGACGCTCGAAAGCAGGATGCCGACAGCGATGTTTCCTTTCTCAAGTTCCGCGCCCTCCTGCAGGTGCGAGGTCAGGCGCCCGAACAGCCGCAAGGTCGCCGAGATCGAGAACACCGCCAGCGCCATCGAGACCGCCAGATGTCCCGACATGCGCGCCAGCAACTCGAACATATTGGCGTTCTCCTCGGTCGGCGCCAACATGTGCATACGGATCATCGCAATAGAGGATTCAGCGCCCGCCATGAGTATCTGGGAGGCGCAAAACAAGATCGTGCCGACGAGGATCCCGACTGCGCTATTGCCTGCCTTTATTTGCTTCTCCATGTCGAAGTCGCGGTTGGCCTTGATGAATATACGGTAGGTCCAAAAAATCACGAACCCCGACATCAGGACCATGAGAAAGAAGTGAATCAGACTGACGATGATGCGTGTGGCGAACATGCTGCCTCCTAGTAAAACGGCTCGATTTTGTAGCCTTCCCGGCCATTGATGAGCCGCAGCGTCTCCTCTCCGACCTGGCCGGGGGGCAACCACGCCGGGCCCGCAGGCTCGACGAGCACATACTGAAGACCTTGGTACTCCAGAAACAGGTCTCCTTTCTCAGGGATCAGCAGAACTCCCATCAAATAGTGTCCGGGAACGCCGACTCCGACCATCCTCATCTGCGCCCAGTTGGATAGAACTGAGGCAAGAAGGCCTGTCTTCGTATCGCAATCGCCCCAACCCGCGAGAACGGCAGCAAGCGGCGGCAAGACGCCGCCCGTATGCTTCTCCTGAACGATGGAGGGCGGCTCTTTGTAATACAGGGCCGTCTGAACAAAGGAAAGCACCGCCCCGATGATCTCGTCCGAACGATAGCGCTGAGCATTGGCTATCTTCTCAAAGGCAAGCGATAAGGGTTTTATTAAAGCCGCGTTTCGGCGCACCAGATGAGGCATGTCCACCGCGAGCATGTTGCCCTTCAGCATACGGAATCCGTGGGCGTCAAGGTAGCCCTTCAGACGTTGATCGTATTCCTTATCGAGAGAAGCCAGCTCATAGTCGAGCTGAGCTTGAGACTTCCCCTCTCTCAGGATGAGCTTGTAGGCGTTCTGGCGGGCATTATCTCTCCATCTCTTCACCTCGTCGAGTCCCGCTTTTGTGTAACCGAAGGAATCATAGTAGGTTCGGAAATCCTTTTCAGCGATTTGGTAGGAGACCTCAATTGAGTCCTTATTGAAGTTGCGAAAACCATAGGTCGCGGCTCGATAAAGAGCGGTTTTCCGAATGCGCTGATAGGTTTTCGGGCCGTTTCCTGAGCGGTCGTCGCCGCCGGAACTCTGCCCTAAAAGGGTCTGGCTGAAGGCCGGATCAATCACCATGCGTGCTTCCGGCTGCCTAGCCAGGAGCACGGAGATGATCGCCCCCATGACAAGAACAGCGCCCATCGCCGCCGACGGCATTCTCCACACCACGCATTATTTTAGCACCTTGCGCGACTCGGGTGAGCCTGTTATCCTTCGATCGCACATGCCTGAAATAGACCCCCTCCTGGGCAAGACCATCGGACCCTGCCGCCTCGAAGCGCTCATTGGTCGAGGGGGCATGGGGCGGGTATACAAGGCCCATCACCTGCTCCTTAACCGTTGCGTGGCGGTGAAACTCGTCGACGTCGGCGATACGGCCGATGGGATCAACTCAGGCGCTGCTTGCGCGCAGATACTGGCTGAGGCGCGGAGCGCGGCCAAGCTCGATGACCCGCGCATCGTGGCTATCCATGAAGTCGGCACAGATGGCGGTATCCCCTACATAGTCATGCAGTGGGTGGACGGGGAGACCCTCGAGGCGCGGGTCGAGCGTCTCGGGCCGCTGCCTCCAGCTGAGGCTCTTGAAATTATCAGGGAAACGGCGACAGCGCTTGAAGTTTCGCACAAAGCAGGGATTGTGCACCGGGACATCAAGCCCGGCAATATTCTCTTGGGCGCGCGGGGCACGGTCAAGCTCACGGATTTCGGCATCGCCCGAATCGTTGAAGTCTCGGAGAACACGGACACGGCCCTCGGCGGCTCTTTTCATTTTATGGCGCCGGAGCAATCTTTCGGAGGCGCTCCCGACCCAAGATCGGATCTGTATGCTCTCGGGGCGACATGGTACTACGCCTTGACCGGCAAACCGCCCTATCCGGGCTCGCCTCTCGACGCGCTCATGCGCCACCGCGACGAGGCGCCGCCCGAGGTGCGCCTTCTGCGCCCTGAGATCACCGAACGTGCCGCAAGTCTCCTTCGCCGCATGATGGCAAAAAAAGTCCAAGAGCGCCCGATCAGCGCCGGCGTGATCTGCAAGGAAATGCTCTCCAGCAGCATGTTGCTCGAGACGGACGCAAGCGGCTCGCCGTTTAAGATTCTTCCCGCCGGTCCACGCATAGAAACGCTTTCGACAGCAGCCACGGCGATCTCTCTTTCAGAGTCAAGCAAGGGCAAGCTCGCTTTCCCCCCCCCGCCTCCGGCGCCAAAGCATGCAGCGGCTCTCGGTTCCAAAAGATATTTTATCTTCATTCTCTCCACTTTTGGAATCATCGCCTTCGGTTTTGAGTGGCGCCGAGCCGGCCCCGAGGACTGGCCGGCCGGTGCCGCCTTTCTGGCGTTGTTGCCGGCAGCGCTGAGCTTCGGCAATCGGCGCACCGCCACGCGTCAACTCCTCAGCAGTCTGGGCTGCGCCGGAGCTCTGGCGTGCTGGTTGAAGCAGACCTTTTCTCCTGACATCGCTATGTCCTCCATCGAGAGCATCGGCATCGCCGGCGTCGGCCTGTGCGCCCTGCTTGGCTCCGCTTATCTCGGGCAATGGGGACGGGACCGTTCCGAGGCGGTCATCGCTCGCTTTCTCGGCCCGGCGGCGGGTCTTTGCCTGCTTCTATCGGCGCTGACCTGGAAAGTGCCGGAAACGCAGCCGTGGACTACGGGGCTTGCCGAATGTTCAAGCGCATGGTGGAGCGCGTTCATAAATTCGGGCGGCGGTTGGCGCTGGCTCGGCACTGCGGGCCTGTGCGTCGCCCTGGGCACGGCAATGCGGCTGAAGGTCCAGGATACGGGTCTCCCGAAAGACCGTAAACCCAACTGGAATAAATGAACGTGAGGAAGGTCTACTTCTTCTTGCCGAAAATAAAGTAAAGAACCGCGCCCGCGCCAATCAGCAGGCCCGCGATAAAAGTCAGAAGAACGCTCGACGTTCCTATTCCGATGACGCCGAGCGTCACGCCGCCGGTAATGGCCCGATTGCCGTAATCGCCGTATTTTGCAGTCGGCGACTCGCCGCCCGTCGTAACACCATCGCCTTTGACAGGTGTATAGATGGTGATGCCGTTCAGCGGACTCGTGCCCTTGAAGTAGTAGTCCGTGCCCGCGCCGAGATTGGGAGCGCCGGCCTCTTCTTTTTTGCTCTCCCCATTGAGCGTGACCGGCTGAAGCGATGGGGCCGTCAAGTTCTGGTCGAAAAAATGATCCCGGCGGACTGAGGCGTTATTTGGAGAGGAAAGCTCCTTCGCACCAGCGGCGGCTACATGACCGAGAGACTCAAGCGTGGGCGACAATACTTCGGAGTTCGCCGCAATGGGAACCATTAAGAGAAGAAGAATCAACATGACATTTACATTGTAGCACGGCTACGGCAGAATGCAAGTTGAGGCGCGCACCAGCGCGATCAATGGCTCCGGGTATACGCCGAAGAACAACACTCCTCCAATGGCCAAAGCCACGCCGCCGCGCACATACCCGCCGACTTTGATTGCGGCGTCATCGGACGGCTCGCGAAAGAACATGCGGTGGACGATCGCAAAATAGTAGTAAACTGAAACGACGCTGTTGATGACGCCGGCGACAGCAAGCCACCATTGCCCGATCTCCACAGCCGCAGAGAAGATCAGAAGTTTTCCCATGAAGCCCGCCAGCGGCGGGATGCCGGCCAAGGAAAGAAGGCAAAACATCAGCGCCAGCGCCAAGCCCAGGCGATTTTTTGCCAAGCCATCGAAGGCGGAGAGGTCATAGTTGCCTTTGACCGAGCCGACGGCCTGAATGACGGCAAAAGCGCCGATATTCATCGCGACATAAACAAAGGAATACAGCATCATGCCCTCGCGACCGAGCGGCGTGCCGACGGCAAGGCCAATCAGCAAATATCCCGCCTGGGCGATCGAGGAGTAAGCAAGCAGGCGTTTCGCGTTGGTCTGGAACATCGCGGTGAAGTTGCCGATTGTCATCGTCATGACGGCCAAGAGCGCAAACAGAACGCTCAGATCATAAGTTTGCATCTTAAAACTGGCGCCAAATACGCGAACAAGAACGGCGAATGCCGCAAGTTTTGGCGCCACCGAGAGGAAGGTCGTCACCGGTATCGGAGCGCCTTCATACGCGTCGGGCACCCAAAAGTGCATTGGCACCAGCGACGCCTTAAAGCCGAAGCCAAGCAGAATCAGAACGAGGGCCAAGATCAATAGGGGCCTTGAACCGGCAATGGCGCCGAGCGCAATCCCGGTGCCGCCGGTGGCACCATAATACAGCGAGATCCCGTAGATCATGAGGGCGGAGGAGAACGCGCCGAAGATAAAGTACTTCATGGCGCCTTCATTTGACTTTCGGTTCGTGCGCTCAAAGCCCGCCAGAATAAACGACGAAAGCGAGACAAGCTCAAGGGCCACGAAGATCAAGAGCAGGTCGGTAGCCGAGACAAGATACATGAGCCCGGACGTCGCCAGCAGCATCAGCGCGGAAAATGTGCCCGCCTGTCTCTCCGGCAGGGCTTTATAGTCGAGACTGAGAAGGAGGCAGAGAACGCAAGTAAATAAGATTATCAACTTGAAGAATTGGCTGAACGGATCCACCGCCCACAACGCGCCGACGCCGTGCATCGAAGCATCGCCAAGCGAAAACGCCGTCCAGATGAGCGTTCCCGCAGCGGCGATCCAAGCAAGGTGATAGAGCGCGCGCGCCTTCGCCGAGGGCAGAAGCAGGTCAAGCAACACCACGCCGAGCGCTAGGGCCGCAAGCGCCGACTCCGGTAGAAGCAGGCGCAAATTATTCATATCACTTCCCCGCGATGGGAGCAATCATATGTTCAAGCGTTTTATTCATCAAATCCAGGGGCCACTTCGGGTACACGCCGAAGAGAAGCATGAGAATCGCCAAGGGCACGATCGAGACAAGTTCGCGTGTTGTCATATCCTGAAGTCCGATCCACTTCTCATTAAACTTGCCGAGAAACACCTTTTGCATCATGCGCAGGAAGAAGGCGGCCGTGGCGATAATGCCGAGGACGGCTATCGCCGTGGCAAGCTTCCAGGCCTCAAACGCCCCCAGAAAACACAGGAACTCGCCGATGAAGCCGGCCAGTCCGGGCAGGCCGAGCGAGGCGAAGCAGGTGAGCGACATGAGCGCGGCGTATACCGGCAGCTTGACGGCCAGGCCGCCGAACGCGGAAATATCGCGAGTGTGGGCGCGGTCATAGATCACTCCGACGAGAAGAAACAATGCGCCGGTGATAATGCCATGCGTCAGCATCTGGAATACAGCGCCGGTCAAGCCCGTCGTGGTCATGCCGGCGATGCCGAGCAGACAGTAGCCCATGTGATTGACTGATGAGTAGGCAACCATCTTCTTCATGTCGGTCTGCGCCATGGCGCACAGAGCGCCGTAGACGATATTAATGACGGCGATGACGATGAGCGCGGGCAAGAACCACGTAAAACCCAACGGCGCCAGCGCGTAGGAGATTCGCAAAAGTCCGTACACTCCCATTTTCAGCAACACGGCGGCCAGGATGACAGAAATAGCCGTCGGGGCCTCGACATGGGCCAGCGGCAACCAGGTATGAAAGGGGAAGGCGGGGATCTTGATTGCCATCCCAAAATAGAGGCCGAGAAAGACGAGTATCTGGAAATTGCGATCCCAGGCGCCGGTCAACTTGGCGAGTTCAGGGATGTCAAATGTGTGCGGAACGGGGCTTGCAAAATAGAGCGCCATGATCGCCAGGAGCATAAACACGGAGCCCGTCAGCGTGTATAGGAAGAATTTGATCGCGGCAAATTCCTTGCGCGGGCCTCCCCAGACGCCGATGAGAAAATACATCGGAACCAAGGTCAGTTCCCAGAACACGTAGAAGAGGATGAGGTCCAACGCGCAGAACACTCCGAGCATTCCGGTCTCAAGGACGAGGAACCAGAAGAAATACTCCTTGACCCTGTTTTTAATGCCGAGCGAGCCGATAAGCGCGATGACGCTCATGAAAGTCGTGAGCAGAACGAGCGGGCAGGAAAGGCCGTCTACACCAAGAAAATACTGCACTCCGAAAGAGGGTATCCAGGCAAAACGTTCGACAAACTGCAGCTCATGCGTGGAACGGTCAAAGCCGGTCAGCATGGCTAATGAGGCGAGCAGGGAAATTCCAGCAAAGACAAAGGCGACGGTGGTTATCGCCCTAACCTTCTCTTTGGAGAGACCGAGGATGATGAGGGCGCCGATAAGAGGTGAAAAAGTAATCACGGTCAGCATATTCATTATGGCGTTCTCCTAATCTTAATAGGTCAAAATCAAAGTCGCCGCGAGGCTGAAGGCGATCGCGACATACATCAAATATTCCTGGATCTGTCCTGCCTGGACGAAGCCGCGCAGGCTTCCGCCTAAGTCGAGACTCAATCCGCCGAATCCGTCGACGGTCCGGTCCACGAAAAGAGCGTCAATGAGGTTGCTGATCTCAGCGACTATCCGCAGAACCAAGCCCCAGCCGTCCACGCATACGCGATCGATGACATTCGCGTCGATCCAGAACGCCAATGCCGCGACTTTGTCGCAGAAGACAACGAGCGCGTCAAAGGCATCGTCGATATACCAGCGGCGGTCAAGAAGCAGAAAGATGGCCGCAAAATTAGCTTTAAACAGCTCCGTCAACGCATAGTCGGGTCCCCTATAAAGGAAGAATGCAAAGCCTATGGCTCCAAATACCAATATCGGCAAGCACAGGTGCAGCCAGCGAGGCAGATGTCTTTCATGGTGCTCTTCATGATTATCCCCCTCTGCGGGCGCCGGCGAGGGATTGTTTTTGCTCAGCGCCGCAGCATGGGGGGCTCCGGCGACCGCTTGTGCCGTGATCTCCGGAACCGGAAGAAGCCGATAGACCAGGTCATGGCGCACCAGCATCCAGCCGGAAAACAAGGATAGGAAAGCGAGCAGGACCAAGGGGCCTGTCATGAGAAACGGCGACTCGTGCGCGTGGTGGTATTTCTCGCGATCGCGCGCCTTGCCCCAGAAGGCAAGAATAAACAGGCGCGACATGTAGAACGCGGTCATCAAAGCGGTGACCAGCATGACCCAGAAAATCAGAGGATTCACATGGTAGATGTCGGCCAAAATCATGTCTTTCGAGAAATAGCCGGAGGTCAGCGGGATGCCGGCGATGGCGGCGATGGCGGCCAGCATCGTCAGGCAGGTCACGGGCATTTTGTGGTAGAGACCTCCCATGAGGCGCAGATCGTTGGTATGCATTGAGTGAATGACCGAGCCGGCGCCCAGAAACAAAAGCGCTTTGAAGAAAGCATGCGTCGTCAAATGGAAGAGACCGGAGGTGTAGCCGCCGACGCCGAGGGCGCACATCATGAAGCCAAGCTGGGAGACCGTCGAGAATGCCAGCACGCGCTTGATGTCGCAGCTCACGAGCGCCATCGCAGCCGCAAGGAAAGCGGTGGCGCAGCCAATCCAGGCGACGGCTGTCATCACCTCGGGCGCCGCCGTAAACACAAAGAAGACGCGCGCGACGAGAAAAATGCCGGCGGCGACCATGGTCGCCGCATGGATCAGCGCCGAGGCGGGGGTGGGGCCTTCCATCGCATCCGGCAGCCAGACAAACAATGGAAACTGCGCGGACTTGCCCATGGCGCCGAAGAGGATTCCGATGGCAATGGCCGCAGCCGCAGGAGCCGCCATCCAGCCCTGGCTGTAGTAGTGGTGGATCTGCGTGAGCTGGAAAGAACCGACCTTCGCAAAGAGGAACAGCAAGGCGAGATAGAGGCCGCAGTCGCCGAGCTTGGTCGTCATGAAGGCCTTCTTCTGTGCTTCCGTAGGACCGTCTTTCTCAAACCAGAAGCCGATCAGCAGGTAGGAGGAAAGCCCCATCAGCTCCCAGCTCATGAAACTGACGAGCAGATTGCTTGAGAGGACGAGGCCGAGCATCGAGGCCGTGAAGAAGGAGACGAAGGCGAAATAGCGTCTATAGCGGGAGTCTTCGCGCATGTAGGCGATAGAATAAATCTGCACCATCAGGCTGACAAACGTCACTACGACCAGCAGCAACGCTGCCGGTCCGTCGATCAGCACGCCTATCGGCATGTCATAAAGAAAAGACTTTCCCCCCATGGATGCCGCAAAGGAGAACCAGCGCCAGTTGTGCTCGTAAGGAAGCAAGATCCTTCCTTCCGCCACAGCGCCCAGCACCGACAAGGCGAGGCCGAAGCAGATCGTCATCGCGCCAATGCCGATCCAGGGCGCCGGTGAACGGGGATTTTCCTTCGCGCCGAAGAGCATGATGAATGACGCAATAAATGGAATCAGCGCGATCAGATAGGCTTGCTCGATCATGATTAGCCCTTGAGAATATTAAAATCTTCGGCGTACACGGTGTCCGTGCCGCGGTAGATCGCAAGCAGCAAGGCGAGGCCGACGACGATCTCAGCGGCGGCGACGGTCATTGAAAATAGCGCCAGCGCCTGGCCGGCCACTGCCTGCGGATGGAGGAATCTGTTGAAGGCGGCGAGATTAATGTTGGCCGCATTGAACATCAGCTCAATGGCCATTAAAATACCGATGATATTTCGCCGCGTCAGCGCGCCAAATATCCCTATTAAAAACAGGAGCCCGGCCACGGTCATATAGTGCGCGAGGGTCAAAGACGAATTCATCGGGCATTCTCCGTGCGTGTGAAGAAAACGACGCCAAGCAGGGCGGCAAGCAATACAAGCGAAATCAACTCGAAAGGCAAGAGCCAATCTCCCATGAACAATCGTCCGATGTCGTTTGTACTCGGACGAGGAATGCCTTGCGCGACAACAAGAGAGTAAAGTCGAGCGACCTTGAATAGCCCCACAGCCGAGACGCCGCAGATGAGCAGGGCCGCCAGCCAGCGCTCGTTGACCTGGCGCCGGCGCAGATCGGCCGCGCGTCCAAGCAGCATGACGACGAACATCACCAGCACCGCAATGCCGCTGACATACACCATGATTTGCGCGCCAAACAGAAAGTCCGCGCCAAGAGAGGCGTAAAGACCGGCGACCCCGGCCAGCGACAGGCCGAGAAATAGAGAGGAATGAACCGTGTTCCGACTGAGGACCACAGACAAAGCGGAGACCACGGTTAGAAGAGCAAGCGAGTAGAAGACAATCTGGTCGATCATATCAGCGCCTCGGCTGCACATCATGAATGCTGACCTGGCCCTCGGGGTCTTTGAAGTCCTGGGCCTTGCGGTCGAAGTATTTCCCGATAAACGGGAAGTCCTTCTTCCAGCAGCGCACCATCTCATCGCGTTTGGTGAATATCACCTCATAATCGAGGGAGTGCCAGACGGACCGAGGTTTTGTCGGGCATGCCTCCTCGCACAAGCGGCAGAAATTACATTTGCCGAAGTCTATCGAGTACCAGTCGACCTTCGCGATCTTCTTGCCCGCCTCGTTTTTCGCATTCTCAAGGGCGATGCAGTTCGACGGGCACGCCTTCACGCAGAGGTTGCACGAGATGCAGACCTGCGAGTCAAAGAGCAATGCGCCGCGAAACGCCTCGAAAGGCACGAGCTTTTCATCAGGGTAGTGTATCGTCACGGCCGGCTTGAACATATATTGAAGAGTGATCCAGTGGCCCAAGACGATCGCTTTAGAGTTTCGGTAGATTTGCCGTAAACTGATCATGAGGCCCTCATTTGAGCCAGACCGCGAGATAAAGTCCGGCGATCGCGATGTTGAGAAAGCTCCACGGGAGCAGGAACTTCCAGGTGAAATCCATGAGCTGGTCCACACGGAAACGCGGCAAGGTCCAGCGAATCCAGAGGAATACGAACATCATCAGCATCGCCTTGCCCAGCATCCACATCCAGCTGGGAATGCGGGTGAACGGGGCGAGGTTGATCGGGGAAGCGCCACCGCCGAGAAAAAAGGTGGCCAGCAAAAATGAGCCGAGCAGAACATACGCGTACTCGGCGAGGAAAAAAATAGACCATTTCATGCCGGAGTATTCCGTGTGAAAGCCGCTGACAAGTTCGGATTCGGCCTCGGGAATATCAAAGGGCGTGCGATTGGTCTCAGCGACTGAGGCGATCAGGAAGATCACAAATGCGATTTGACCCACCACTGGATAAAAGATGAACCATCGCGGGATCATCCCATGCCAGTAGCCGGCCTGCGCGTTTGCGATCATCTGAAGGTCAAGAGAGCCCGCGAACATCAGGACAGGCACGACGGAAAATCCCCGAGGCAGCTCATAGCTCACGATCTGCGCCGCGCCGCGTAATCCTCCTAAAAGAGAGTACTTGTTGCCTGAGGCCCAGCCCGCCATCACGATTCCTATCACCGAGATTCCGGCGAAGGCGAAGATATAGAGCGTGCCGATGTCGAGGTTCGCGGCGGCCATGCCGTTGCCGAACAGGACGGGCGCAAAGGCAATGATGCAGGCAGCCACCACTAGGCCCGGGGCTAAAGCATGAACCCACTGGTCTGCGGCGGCCGGTGTCACATCTTCCTTAAGAAGGAGCTTGATGCCGTCAATCGCGGTCTGCGCCCAACCGTGGAAATTCCGGCCCTGCGGGCTTCCCGCATAGGTCGGTCCCACGCGCGATTGAATATGGGCGGAGATTTTTCGTTCCCACCAGATCGACCAAAGACCGTTGATGAGGACAATATGCAGGACGATGAGGACCTTAAGCGCCACCCAGACGACGTCAACGCAGACCGGCGAAAATCCCGCCGCAGAAACCGAAGAGCCGAGCAGCGCGTAGAGCGTGTTCGCCCACTTTGCGAGTTCCCCGACGATGACGCCGGTGAGTCCAAGCCCAACGAAGATCGCGACAAGCATGACAGCGCCGCGTTGATAGCCAGGGCGCGACCAGCGATTGGCGAAGACCTCGGTCGGCCAGGTGGAAAAACGGTTTTCAATGAGGCGCCCATTCTTGCGGTTGAAAACAGGCTCCGGCGGCAGATATTTGGCAATGACTGGTTTTATCGCCGCAACGGGAGCGGAAGCGATCTCCGGCTGCGCGGGTTCGGGATTGGGCGCAGCGCTCATGTCAGCGGTCCACCTCGCCAAGAACGATATCAATGGATCCGAGAAGCGCAATCACAT
>CAZGVK010000042.1:0-5025 GCA_964529095.1 uncultured Elusimicrobia bacterium | reverse complement strand
ATCGGGTGCCTGATAATCTCTAATTCTGGTGATGGCTACCACGCAACATGCTCACCTGCTGGCGATCCTCGCAACATGCAATGAACCGCAGGCCCGCTGGCTTGTCGCTAAGGAAGTTCTGGAGTTCGGACGCGGTGGTCTGCAAAGGATGCACGAGATAACCGGGATGTCACGTCCAACGATCATCAAGGGCATGCGTGAACTTCGTGAAGGTCCCTCGCTCCCGGGTCCGGACAGAGTCCGTCGGCCGGGCGCGGGCCGCAAGCGCCTCGAATCGTCCGATCCCAAGCTGATGAAAGAGTTGAAGGCCCTCATGGTGGAGACGACCGCTGGCGACCCGATGACCCCGCTGCGGTGGACGACGCGCGGCACGGATGCGATCGCCAAGTTGCTCACTAAGCGAGGTCATCCAGTCAGCGCCGACACGGTCGGTCGCCGACTCCACGAGATGGAGTACTCGTTACAGACCAATGCGAAGTCAAAGGAGGGACGCCAGTCCCCTGATCGCGATGCTTAGTTCCACGAGATCAATCGGCAGGTCGCGACGTTCCTCCGACGAGGCGAGCCAGTCCTGTCGATCGACTCGAAGAAGAGAGATCGTGTGGGAAACTTTAAGAATGCCGGACGGGGTTGGCGGGCGAAGGGCGATCCGATCAAAGTGCTCTCGAAGGACTTCCCCGACCTCGGCATTGGCCCCGCCATTCCCTATGGGGCGTACGATGTCGCACGCAATCATGGGTTTGTCAACGTTGGCGTGACACACGAGACAGCCGAGTTCGCAGTAGAAAGCCTGCGCCGCTGGTGGCGCTTATACGGTCGCCATTACGCAGGAGCGAAGCGCCTTCTCCTCTGCGCCGACGGCGGTGGCGCGAACGGCTCGCGCAGACGAACCTGGAAAGCGAACCTTCAAACACTGGCGGACGAATTGCGCATAGAGATTAATGTCTGCCACTATCCGCCGGGTGCCAGCAAGTGGAACAAAATAGAGCACCGCATGTTCTCGTACATCAGCATCCATTGGCGCGGCGAACCCCTGATCACATACGAAACGGTCCTCAACTTGATCAGTAGCACGCGCACCGCGGCGGGGCTTCGCGTTAAGGCAGTACTGGACCACAATGACTACCCGATAGGCAATAAAGTCACCGACGCCGAAATGCGTGCGCTCAACGTTGTGGCGAGCAAGACCCTGCCCCAATGGAACTACACGGTCAGGCCGCATGCCAAGAGGCAATGAAAAGTAAACTTAATTATGCGGAGCCTCCTTACCGCGGCTGAGGTAGAGGTGCGCCCTCATCTGCGTCAGGGCCTCAACGGGACGGCGGTGCCCCTTGTACGCGGGGGGAGAGCGCCGAGCGCCATGAGCGCCAGCTGCAGCGCGCAGAAAGCGGACAGCCATAGGAAGGCCTTGTCGATAAAGCCGTACGAGTGCAAACCGATGCCGAGCATGTTGACGCCGAACCAGGACAGGCTGACGATGATGTTGCCGAAGATCGCCATCAGCATGATGCCCCGTTCGCGTACGAAGCCGCCCCAGCGGGCGTGCAGGATCAGAGCGTTCCAGAGCACGATCAAGAGCGCGCCGTTTTCCTTGGGGTCCCATCCCCAGAAGCGTCCCCAGCTTTGGTCGGCCCAGATGCCGCCGAGGACGGTGCCCACGAAGCTGAAGAGCAGGCTGAAGGCGATCACGCCGTAGACCAGGGACGACAGGGCCTTCGAAGCCTCCGGGTCGGGCTTGACCATGATATGGCGGCGCACGACCCAGGCGACGGCGAGCATGCCCGCGAGATAAGTCGAGCTGTAGCCGATCGTAATGGTGACGACGTGCGTCGCCAGCCAGAAATTCGAGTCCAGGACGGCGCGCATCATCTCCATTGTGTCGCCGGAGGCCTTCAGATGATGGGCGACGATCAAGGTGGCAAAGCCGATGGCGCAGGCGCCCGCGGCAGCGAAGCCGCGCTTATGGAAGCGCTCGGCGAACAGGCCGAGGGCGGCCGCCCCCCAGCCCACGAATACCGCCGAGGAGTAGAGGTTGGTGACCGGAGGCCGTCCCTGCAGCACGCTGTGCGCCAGCAGGCCCGCGGTGTGCACGGCGAAGGCGGACCAGACCAGCGCGCGCGCGGCGGCGGCGACCTCCGGACGGCGCGACGCCCAGCCCGCGAAGATCAGCAGAAGCGACAGGATGTATAGCGCCATGCCGGTGATGAAGGGGGAGGCCTTGTTGAACAGCGCCTCGGCGCGGGCCGTGCGCGCGAACTCCGGGCGATGTCGGGCGATCCAGGCCGTGTGTTCGGTGAGGGCGGCGCTGAACGCGGCGGCGTCGCCGGCCCGATAGGCGCGTCCCATGAGGGCGAGCGAGGCCAGCCCCGGATGCGGATCGCGGCCGCCGGACGGGCTGGACACGGCCTCGCCGGTGTTGGTCCAGGCGTCGGCGGCCGCGCTTTCCTGCGGGGGGAGAGCTTTAAAGGCCGCCGCCCGCGCCAGGAAGCCGTAGCGCTGGAGCATCTCCGACAGGGCCTTGACGGCGAGGCGGTCCGTGTTCGAGGGATTTCTCGAATGGATGGCGCGCAATGCGCTCGGCAGCACGGAGGAGAACGCGGCCAGTTCCCGCGCCGGATCGCCCTCGCCGGAGACCATGAAGGTATTTTTGATGCGTTCATACAGGGTCAGCCGGCTGTTGAGATTGAGCACGGCGGTTTGAAACCGAGTGCGCCGTCCGCTCCCGACCTTATCGGCGGCGGCGGCCTGGTTGGAGACCTCATCTCGTTTGGGCTCAAGCTGCCAGTAGGCGAAGTAGCGGCTCTTGCCCGAGGCCAGGCCGAGCAGACCCAGGACCTCCGGGTCGTCCACGAAGAAGGCGGGGTAGGTGTCGGCGGCCTCGGGCTTGAACGCGGCGTCGAGGAGCCAGCGTGCCGCGGGAATGGCTTTGCCGTCCACCGGTACGCTTTGCTTTCCGCGGATGACGAGCAGGGAGTTGCGCGCGAAGCTGTCCATCGGCTTGACGCGGCCGCCCTCGAGGACGGGAAGGCGGGCGAAGGCATCGTAGTCGAAATCAGCCTTGGGCGCGGGCATGAGCGCCGGCAATGCAGCCAGAGCCAACGCGCCCAGGAACACCACCGACTGGAGGCGCTTGGTTTTCATGCGCTCCGTGCCCCAAGCGACTTTCTCAGCATGACGCCGAAATGCCAGAGAAGACCCAGAGCGACCAAAGCGCACGACAGATAGGGAAGCGTCCAGGCGGGGTTGCGCACGACTTGTATCACCGAAAGCGTGTCGTTCTTGCCGAAGCTCGCCTGATAAAACGTCAAGCCGGCGTGGCGCAGAGGCGAATTCATGTAGATCAGCACGTCGCGGTCGGCGCCGTCGCGCGGGTCTTTCAGATGCACGAGGCTTGAGAAATTTTTAGGGATGTTCGTGCCGGGATACAGATCGTGCTTGAAATCTTTGAGCGTGAGCGAGAACGGATGCCGGTACCGGCGCAGGCGCAGGGCCAGCTTCCACTTGCGGCCTTCGGACACGAAGCCTTGCGGGGCACCCAGGCCGTTGGAGAGAAGATAGACGCCGAGGCTTTGCCCATTCTTGAGCACGGGTTCGACGACCGCGACGGCGGTGTTTAATTCATCATCGGCGGTCACGGGCGGCAAGGGCCGAAACGACATGCCGGCACCCACGCCCGCGTTGACGATGGATGGGACGGCGCCGGCGTCGCGCATGGATAACGCCGCGTTGCCGTGGTAGGCGCGCACGATCAGTTTGAAGGGAAGCGAAGCGTCGTAAATTTCGCGCCGAGACTTCAGCAGGGATTCGGGAATGGAAAATTCATCGTTGAATGCTTCGCCGCTTTCATCGCTGGCGACGGCCTCCATGAGCCGGTAATCCTCGCTGTAGCTCTTGGTGTGGCCCTCATCGATGGCCATGTTGCTTTCGACCTGGAAGAAGGCCGTCGCGAATTCTCCGACGAAGAGAAGAGCCAGGCCGATGTGCACGAGCCAAAGCCCGCCTTTGCGCCAGGACCGTTCCAGGCGAAGGAACTGCGCGAAGACCAGATTAAGGAGAAGAACTCCGCCGACCAATCCTCCACCCGGAAAAACGGGCACGCGCCAGTCGGATCCTTCCGGAGTCCACCAGACCAGGAAGGCGTGAATGTAGCGTTCGACTGCAATATGTATGCCGAGATTGACCTGGGCCAAGGTGCAGACGAAGACGAGCACGATCAGCAAAACGAAGCAAAGCAAGGTGAGCTTCAGCGAACTGAGCGCGTCAAGGAGACGGCTGACGGCGTCATTGCGACGCATCAGGCGTCAGTCCCTCGATGATGATCATGAAGCCCGCGCGCGCGGACTCGGTCGCTGCGGCGTCGCCCATGAGCTTAAAAAACCAAGTCATGCCGCCCGTGCTGATGACGGCGACGATCATGCGCGTGCGGACCTCGCCGGCGCCGGTGAAGTCGTAGACGGTCACGGGGCCGATATTCGCTTTGAGCGTGGTTCGTGCGGCGGCCATGCCCGCCTCATCGGTCGGCGGCAGGCCGATCTGTCCGCGCCAGCGATTGGCGTTGGCCAGCTCCCCGCCCGAATCGCCGGGGAGGGCGACGACGGTGGCTTCCGTCTTGAGCCCGCCGGGCGGCACGAAGGTCGCCAGACGCATGCCGCCGCCGGGAAGCTCCTTCCAACCGGCGGGCAAGGTCCAGCGCAAACCCTTGGGGCTGGCGGCTGGAGCCTGCGCGACGGGCGCCGCGGCGTCTTCATCCTTGGGCACGCGCGAGCGGGTGATCGCCTCATCACCGCATGCGGTCAACGTCAGGAGTAGGGTGAGGTGGATGGTTCTCACAGGAACCGCATTCTACCATTTCAGCCCATTTTTTACCTTTAGCGGCATTTAGTAGGGTGCACGACATCGTTCTCGGTCGTTTTTCCAAAGCTGATAAGTTTATATTTTATCCCACTTTCAGATGGGCTGCCCGAACCTTCAGGAAATGTGGCGCGGGGTGGGGCTTGGCGGCGAGTTCACGCCGCCTCCTTCTTG
>CAZGVK010000041.1:0-4337 GCA_964529095.1 uncultured Elusimicrobia bacterium | reverse complement strand
TGTCTTGGGGACGCAAGGGGTTCACGCGCAACGTGCTGTTGACGGCATGGGGGGTGCGCTTAAGCCGATCGGTGAGATGCCGACGTTGACGGTTCTTGATGACTTGGCTGAAGGAAAGACACGCGCCGGCGATACCTATGACGGCCCCAAGTTGAGGAGAGAGGGGCCGCTCGCTATCATTACGGAAAAAAAGAATGTCTTTCTTGGATCTGGCTGGGGTCCTGGTAGCTATACAGGCACATACTACGATGATGACCTTGGACCTGGTCATTTCGGCCATATGCATAGAGTACAGTGCAATTCTACCAGTCGTTATCGTTCCGGTTGTGACTACGTGCGGGGAAAACCGTATCGTGAGTATGGAACCGAGCAAAAGGTCGGAATCTGGAATCGCGCCGAGTATGTTTCAAATGAGACCAAGCGGGGAAACGGAGGTGGTCAAATCATTGGCGGGTTTATCGGAGTGGCACTGGGAGCATTGGCGTTCGGACTTATTGGCGCCATCGTATTGGGCGCGGCAGGCGCCTACCTGGGCGGAAAGTCCGGAGCGGCGAATGTGAAATCGGAAGCCGAGAGCAAGCCATCCGTTTTCGACCGGATTGTGGATAGGGTTCATATATACTTTTAACGCGTTGCCGGGACGTTTCGCCTGAGCAAGGGCGCGGCCGCATCGCCGCGCCCTTCGCTTTTTTTAAGCGGCGGCCTTGTCGCTGACTTCGACCTTGAAGCCGGGGCCCATGGTGGAGGACACCGTCACGCTGATCATGTAGATGCCCTTCGCGGCGGCGGGCTTGGCCTTGAGGATGGCGTCAAGCACGGTCTTGGCATTGCTGATGAGTTTGTCGGCGGCGAAGGACGCCTTGCCGATGGGAACATGAATGATGCCGTAATCATCCACTTTGTACTCCACGCGGACGGCTTTCAGCTCCTTGACGGTTTTGGGGATGTCCATCGTGACCGTGCCGGATTTCGGGTTGGGCATAAGCCCCTTAGGGCCGAGCACTTTTCCCAGCTTGGAAAGATCTTTCATCATGTCGGGCGTGGCAACGAGGATGTCGAAGTCGGTAAATCCCTTCGCTATCTGCTCGATGAGATCCTCCGCTCCGACAAGGTCGGCGCCGACGAAGTAGGAGAAAGTAGCCCGCTTTCCGCCGTGTCGACAAACTGGGTAGGCCCTTCGGACCAATATTTACACCCAATCGGCCCAGGCGGAAAGCATTGGGGCGAGATACCCTGAGATTATGCCGGGTGAGCATAGGGGGCTATCTCAAATGAAAAAGGCAATGATTCTATGTGCGGCTGTAATTCTCTCGACAGTCAGTGGAAGTTCGACCTATGCCCAAGCGACGACGCCAGATCAGAAGGAAGCTACCGGCATCATGCTGCGGCTAGGTGAGCTGTATCACCAAAAGGCGCAATTGGGAGACCCCAAAAAGGAATTGCTGGAAGGTGCCGTGCGGATAATGGTCAGCAAAAACTTCTCCCAAATGTTGGCAGATAATGCCAGAAAAATGGCGGCCCTAGTCGGCGGAGACTTGGGAGACAAATTCATAAAAGATGCCGAAGCGATCGAGGCCGATGCCGCTGCGAAGGCAAAAGAAGAAGGGAAGCCCTCATGCTTACGCTCCTCGGCGTATGCGGGGAGATTGCGCTCTTCGGGTTATCGATTTATCTACTGAATCTGATCTCTCGTCTCTGATACCTACCCGCTCTCCTTCCCTCAAAGCGGCAAGAGGCGTTGGCGCAATACCGGGGCTCGCGTGTAAGGTATGAAGAGAAGACCGCGGAGGAAACAGAACCCCGGACAACGCAGCCGTGATGATCGCGTGCTTATTTATAGAAGCGACCTTGGAGCCCGGACAGACAGTCACTTGGACGGCATCGCTTGAGTAATCCAATAAAACTTGAGGCATAATCTCAAGCCTTTTGGAAATAGATGTTCAGATGGGCTATGATTTCTACAGGTGAAAAAGAGACGATGACTGGAAATAACGAAGAAGTGATCGAGTTCAAGGAATCCATGCAACCATCGGGAGCCCGATGAAACGCGCCAAAACCCAAGCCCTGACGCGAACCAGTGTGTCTGGTCTTTCCCGAGTGCTGCCGGAAATCCGTCAGCTTGTCGAGGCGGCGCGACAGCGTGTTGTCTCCACGGCCAACATCACGCTTGTGCGGCTCAACTGGAACGTGGGCCGGGTCATCGCTAATGACATTCAGAAGAACCCAGGCCGGGCGGATTACGGGGAGCAACTCCTCGAGGCTCTCGGAGCGCGGTTGACCAAAGAGTATGGAGTCGGCTACTCTGCGCGGAGTCTATTGGATATGCGCCGGTTCTATGAGGATTTTGAGATTCCGCCACCGCTGGTGGCGGAATCTGCGGTTCTCGTAAAACACCGGCCAGTGACTATAGAATCCAAATCTCGCCTCACCATCGACTTCTCCAAGCACTCCCACCTCGGCTGGACGCACTATCGAATACTGCTCAGCACGGAAGCAGGAATGAAACGCCGGTTCTACTTTGAGCAAGGGGCATCGCGGCGATGGTCGAAGCGCGAACTCCAGCGCCAGATTGACCGCGCCTTGTACGAGCGCGTGGCCTTGTCCGGCGACACCCGTGCCCTTATCCGGCTTGAGAAAGAGCGCGGTCCGGTCGAAACCGTCCGCTACGAGGACGCATTCAAAGATCCGTACCTGCTTGATTTCCTCGGCCTCAAGGGCGCTTACTCTGAGAAAGACCTCGAATCCGCATCCTCGCCAACCTCCAAGAGTTCCTGTCCGA
This sequence comes from uncultured Elusimicrobia bacterium, assembly GCA_964529095.1. Taxonomy (GTDB): domain Bacteria; phylum Elusimicrobiota; class Elusimicrobia; order UBA1565; family UBA9628; genus GWA2-66-18. The sequence goes on along the minus strand of CAZGVK010000041.1, from coordinate 1,558 downwards.
ACTCGGCAGCGACTTTTGTTTCATCCGCCGCCAGTTTCCCATGCGGATTGACGATGATGACTACTTCCTAGACCTGCTATTTTACCATCGTCGTCTACGCTGCCTCGTAGCGGCGGAGCTTAAAATTGGCTCGTTCACCGCCGCCGACAAAGGCCAGATGGACTTGTATCTCTCATGGCTGAAGCGCCATGAATGGCGCGACGCCGAAAATGAGCCGGTGGGCCTCATCCTCTGCACGTCGAAGAAACACCAACACGTCGAACTTCTGCTCGCCCACGGCCCGCACAAGATGCAGGTGTCGGAATACCTCACCCAACTGCCGTCCAAGCGCCTGCTGGCAGAACGCCTAAAAATCTATAGCCGCCTGCTGGTCGACGAAGATCGCGCAGTCTGATATCCACATCCACCTACCAGAACTGCCCGCGTCTCCGACACGACAGCTCTGACCGCCTCTTCCGCGCCTACCGAAACCCGCGTCCATAAATCCCGGCAGAGACGGCGCGTTTGCCCATAATCTTTTGCCGCAAATTAGAGAGCGTTTTTGCGTCAAAACTTTTTGGCCCATTGACTTTGGCGCGTTTCCTGCTATAACTACTTTGACCCAAGGTTAGAGGCATAACCTTGGGGAAGTGCGATCTTCCTGTTCGAGGGCGGCAGACCACTCGCCTGCGCCCGACTCAAGCCACTGGCCATCCTCGACGCCAGGGCGGTAGCTGAGTTCTTTCAGAAGATCGGAGGCCTCCAGGCCCAGAGCCGTCGCGATACGCCTGAGCGTATCCAGCTTGGGCGCATGCTTGCCGGCCTCCAAGCGGGCGATATTGGCGCGGGCCATCTTAGACTTGTCGGCCAAATCCTGCTGCGTCCACCCTCGCCTCTCCCGCGTAGCGAGGACTCTCTGGCCGATGGCCCAGGCGACGACCATCTTCGGGTTCTTCGTCGTCCGAACCTTGATGCGGCCCCTCCGTCTGATCAGGGGTGCCGTGCCCGGCACGGCGTATTCAAGCCTGGGGAGGATCGCGGGGCTCAGCTTCATGTCCAAGTCCCGGACCAGCTCCTGAGAACGACGGATTAGGTTCCGCTCCAACGTGATCGGGCTCATTTCCCGGGCTCCTTCGCGGCCATGCACTCCTGAAGCTTATTGTTCTCCTCGCGCAGCGCCACAACCTGCTTTTGGAGGTCGGTGTTGACCTGACGGAAGGTCTGGTATTCCTGGAGCAACATCCGATATCGCTTGACCAGATTATTGTAGAGGCCCAGAAGCGTTTGGCTCTGGCGCTTGATCTGGCCCATTTCGTTTGCCTGGACCAGGTTCCCGATGACGCTGCCGATGGCGACAACGCCCAGGAAATCGTTCTTGACGGCTAGAGTTTTGCTCATGGTTTTCACCTCTGCCACCATTGTATCACATATGATACAATGGTCGAGGGCCTGGCGAACCGCTGAGCAAGGGCGCGGCCGCATCGCCGCGCCCTTCGCTTTTTTTAAGCGGCGGCCTTGTCGCTGACTTCGACCTTGAAGCCGGGGCCCATGGTGGAGGACACCGTCACGCTGATCATGT
>CAZGVK010000040.1:0-2635 GCA_964529095.1 uncultured Elusimicrobia bacterium | reverse complement strand
CGAACAATCAGAGAGCCTTTGTCCACACCTGTTCATGGGTGAGCAGTTGAGCCTTTTTAAGGCTCTTAATCCGGCGGCTTGCGAGAACTGCCAGGCCGAAGTCTTCGATATCTTCGCAGGCCTCTCGAATCAAATCACGCGCAGCTGCGGAGAGGCCAGTTCCATTAGCGCGTGCTACGGACTTAACCCTAGCGTAGAGCGCCGGCTCCAAGGTCACAATCAAGCGAGGCTTGTTTGTAGGCATATCAATAGTGTATCACCAGAGACTCACCTCGTCAAGACCTACTTTTACCCCTTGTCAAGGCCGTTTAGAACTGTCCTGTAGTTAAGCCGCATAGAAATGTCCTGTCTTAGTCTTTGCTGTTGCTCTGTTTTTTAGTCCGTTTTCCTTGTCGTTGTCGTCTTGCGTTGCTTTTAGATTCGTCTCCTTGGCGTTGGTCGTTCGGTCTCTCAATTCGAATAAATGCCGTTGATTCGAGGGAGAGCTCGTTCTTGCTGCCGTTGCTGTTGTCGTTGCCGTACTCGTCGTGGTCGTGCCATTCTCCATCGGCCGAGAAAATTGGCGATTGCTTCGCTCGGCTCCTCGCATTGGATGGCCTCTAAAACGCGCGAGGATGCGCGAGAACGCGGCTTCGCCCATGACGCTTAGGATCACCATGTCCCGAGAAGTTTCTCGCGCCGAAACGCTTTGCGCAGCGCCCACGCGGGACCGTGCCCGCGTCCCCACTCGCGCGGCAGATCGTCCCACGGCGTCGCGTGCGGATCGCCTTCTAGAGCGCGCCAGGAGCCGAAAGCCGCCGTCGAAGATTTTACTGCCCGCTTCGAAGCCCTCATGACAGCACCGCCGCGGCCGGGACATTCATCGGCCGCTTGTTGCCGATCGTCACACCCCCGAAGAAAGGATTGCGCGGAAGCTTCGGACGAACCACGACGACGGGCCGTGGCTTGGCCCGGCGCAGCTGTTCCGGCACGTACGGCCGAGCCTTGACTTGCTTGAACTCGAAGTAGCGGCCAGCGCGCGCGATCCGCAGCGTGCCATCGAGCCGCTCTTGGACTACCACCTTCGTCCTGGGCCGCAGCCCATGGCCCTGCGCCAGAAGAAGAAAGCGGTTGTCGTAGCGGACGATCGAGTCGTTGTGGACCTGCCTCCCCTCCTGATGCGAGAGGATGGCGTCCAAGTCATGCGATGCAAGCAGCGGCCTATGCATGTCGATGGGCTCCGCCGCCTCGACGGCGCAACGGCGGTTGTGGTCCGGAATGTAGACTTCGCGCAGAAACTCATTGGCGTCCTTCATCGTCGAGATTCCCGCCAGGCGCAGCTCCTTGACCAGTCGATCCTGGTGCGTGCGGAACCCGCGCTCGACGCGTCCTTTTGCTTGCGGACTACCCGCGAGAAGAACCTCGACACCGAGCTCGCCCATCGCCCGCGTGAACTGCGTCACCGGATCCTTGTCCGCGAGTTGCTCCTCGACGTTAGCCGGCCGATTGACGTTGTAGATCGAATCTTTGTCGACGTAGAGAGTGCCGGGGCGGCCCCTCTGCAGTAGATAGGCCTTCGTGGTGCGCATCAGATTGAAGGTGTCTTCTTCGTCGACGAACTCCCCGTAGGAGACGCGGCTGTCGGCGTCATCGATGTAGATGATGAGCGTGCAGCGGGGGCCGCGCCCCTCGAGCCAATCGTGGGGCGAGCCGTCGAGCTGGACCATCATGCCCACGCGAGGCCGCCGCTCGCGCCACGCTCGATGCCTCTTTCCACGTCCGCGAGCTTCCCAGAGTTGGGTCCCGATCATGAGCCTGCGGACCGTCGTCTTCCCCAGGTTTATGCGGTAGATCCGCTCGAGCTTTTCTCGCGCAAAGACCGGACCAAAACCTTCCCACAGCGGGTTATGCAAGGCGCTGAGCGCCTGCCCTAATAATTCCTCGTCGAGACGGTTATTGGACAGGTGCCCCTGCAACCCGTGAATCAAGCCGCGCTCGCCTTGCTCGCGGACTTTGGCGCAAAACCGCCTCACCTGCCGCTCGCTGCGATGCAGCAGGCGCGCAGCCTCTGCTTGCGTGATCCTGCCTTCAAGAATGTTGCGGACGGCGTGCAGCCTATCCCGTTCTTTCATGCCCATGTTGAGTCGCTCCTCTATGTCCATTCTCGCCTCCCGTGACGGAGGTGTATCGTACCGTGGAACAGGACATTTCTATGCGGCTCAAACAGGACATATCAAAAAGTCCGCGACAGGCACGCACCGAATCAACTTGACGAACCGGGGCTTGGGCTCAAACACAGTTCCATAACGACGCCAGACTAACAAACGCGGTTTCCTGAGCCAAACGGCACCCTCCTTCAGCCCAAAGCCTCATGCATCGAGCGGGGCTCTGTGGTAGCATTTAATTGGAGGTGAACTTAAAATGTCAATTCGACAAATGAGCAAGATGTGGATGAGCGTTGCGATTTGCTGCTTCGATGTGGCCGTCCATGCGGATTCTTCCCTGATCGGTTTTCGCGCGGATCAAAGCCTCAGTCCCTCCGAAGCGCTCAGCGCGGCCAAAGAGGGCACGGTCCCGGTTGAGCCCGGGGCAATCCCGGCGGGCTATGCCGTCGGAGACGGTCTGAGGTCGGGCGAACCTGCCGCCCCCATCGAGT
>CAZGVK010000039.1:0-8320 GCA_964529095.1 uncultured Elusimicrobia bacterium | reverse complement strand
GTCGCCAAAGCGTTTCCATGCGTCCTTGCTCATGCCGTGAAGAGCTAGAATCTTGATCTTATCGGCAAGTTCGGCGCTATTGGTCAGGACCATGCCGCCTTCGGCAGTGGTGATGTTCTTGGTGACATAGAAGCTCAAGGTCCCAAAATCGCCGAAAGTGCCGGCCTTCCTCCCGTGATATTCCGTTTCAATGGCGTGGGCGCAGTCCTCGACCATCGCGAGCTTGTGCTGACGAGCGAGGGTCTCAAGCGCATCCATATCGCAGGGGCGACCGGCGAAATGAACAGGCAAAATCGCGCGGGTCTTTTTGGTGATCTTTCGCGCGATTTGCGATGGATCGATATTCTGCGTGGTCCGCTCGCAGTCCACAAGAACCGGTTTTGCTCCAGCGTGGATGATCGCGTTGAGCGTTGCGCAGAAGGTCATCGGGGTCGTGATAACCTCATCACCCGGCTTGAGCTCGAGAGCGGCCAGAGAAAGGTGGAGGGCTGCGGTACAGGAGCTCACGGCAATGGCGTGTCGAGAGCCTTTATAGTCGCGGATCAAGTCCTCGAATTTTTTTACTTTAGGACCCGTGCCGATCCAGCCCGAGCGCAAAGTGGCCACAACTTCCTCAATCGCGGCCTCTTCAATAAGCGGACTGCCGAAAACAAGGAAATCCTTTCTGATTTCAGGGATAGCGAACCTCGTCTTATTCAATAGTTGGGCATTATACCATTCGCGCAAGCAGACCGCGGTAGAGCGTCAAATAGCGCTCAACCGCAATCAGCGCCGTGAACCGTTCTTGAAAACGGGCGGCGGCGGCGCGTCCCAAGCGCTCGCGCAAGGTGGCATCTCGGCAGGCTCGGCCCAAGACCCGCGTCAAATCCGCGACGTCACCAGGCCAGACCAGAAGTCCGCTTATCTCGTCCTCGAATTGTTCTTCCACTCCGCCCACCTTCGTCGCCACCACGGTCTTGCCCAGGCTCATCGCTTCGAGGGTCACATTGGGAAAGTCCTCATAACAGGTGGAGGGCAAGGCCACGATATCGGCCGCATTGAAGAGGTTGAAATGTCGCGGCTCCCAGCCCAAAAAAAGAACGTCATCGGAGAGTCCCAGCTTGCGGCAAAGGTGTTCAAGTTCAGGGCGCAGGAAGCCGTCGCCGCCGAGTACCGTCATGGGCATTGGATCCAGTCCTTCCATTTTAAGACGAGCTAAGGCCTCCAGAAGGACTCGATGGCCTTTCCGCGGCTCAAGGACCGCCACAACCGCGATCAGCAGTCGCCCCGCAGTCACGTGCAAGCGTCGGCGGACTTCTTTCGGAGTCTCCGTCACCGCGCGCACGGCGATTCCGTTGGGAATACTGACAGAATTGCCGTCGTCTAGACGCAAGATCCGGACCAAAGTTTGGCGCGCCAACGAAGATCCCGTCACAAAATTGGATGCGGAAAGTATTGCGAGGAGGTCCAGCGGCCAGCCGAGCCAGCGGTCGAGACCGCAGTATGGAACAGGAATATTATTGACCACATGCACGACTGCCCTTATATTCCGCAGGCGCGCCGCTGGCCCGGCGGCCAGGCAGGAGACAGCGCCCGGGAAACCGCCATTGTTTATGTGGAGGATATCAATGGAATTGCCACCCATAGATCGATAAAGCAGGCAGACGTTCCAAAGCATGAGCCAGTGCTTGATCAAAAGAACCCGCAGAAGAGTTTTATAAAAAATCCGGAGCGGCGCGGGCCAGCGGTTGGCGAGGCCGGAAATCTGATGGAAATCAATGACCCTCAAGGGGATCAGGCGCGGGAGAATCGGGACGCGAGATTTCAGACCTTCTTCATACGCGGTCGAAGCACGGTAGCTAAAACTGATTTCGCAGTCACGCAGGAACTGCGCATCCGCGAAGAAGTTGGCAAGCATGTTCTCGCAACCGGCAAAATAGTCGCAGTCCGAATGAAAACGGATGCGGATCATTTGACCGGTGCGTCCGCGCGGATAACGACCTTGGCTGGATTTCCAAAAGCCATGCCGAAGTCGGGGACATCTTTGTGGAGCACGGTATTGGGCCCAACGACCGCATTTCTGCCCACGCTCACGCCCGGCAGAATGACAGCGCCGGTGCCGATCCAGCAGCCCTTCTTCAGACGCACGGGCCCTTTAACTTGATCTCCTTGGTGCATGATGGGAATTCCAGGGTCCTTATAAAAATGGTCCGTGTCGGCGATGTAGACGCGGTCGGCAATCATGACGTCGGACTCGATGTGAATGTCATAAAACGCGTTAATATGAACGAAACGGCCGATGTAACAGCCATCGTCAATGACAAGAGAGGATTTTCCATCTTCGCGTGAAACACAGTTGATCCAGGCATGCTCGCGGATGTGCACACGCGCGCCTATCTCGACCATGTTCGGATAGTTGAGCGCGCAGAAAGGTTCCACGACCGAGCCCGTCCCAAAGCGGCGGAAGCGCCTGCGGATCGCCATGGTCCAGATCCAAGTCTTGATGCGCCGCAGCATTCCAGCGACACGCTCCAGAAATATCTGCACAATCATTTCACTTGATCCAGTATCGCGCTTCTGCATCCACATGATGAAGATAGGCGCTGATGTTTTTCCGTCGGCGGAATTCATCGACCGCCTTCCGGCAGCCCTCGTAAGCGTGGTAATCGTCGACGATGATAAAACCACCAACGACGACTTTGTCGTAAAGGTGCTCCAGGCAAACCTTGGTCGAAGCGTACCAATCGCCATCGAGGCGCAGGATGGCGATTTCCCGGATCGCGTTGGCATCTTTGGGCAATGTGTCCTGAAACCAACCGGCATGATAATAGAGGAATTGAGGATCGTACCCGACGCGCTTCTCCAAAAGCTCCTTGTTGCCTGCGAGCGTTCCAGCGCCACCCATCAAATCGTAAAACCCGGTGACAGGTGCCAATGCCCCGTTCATGCCCCCGCCCTTGGCCCAGGCTTTCACTTCCCTGATCGCGCGCGCTCCGTCCACCGCCTGGTCTGGCTCGCAAATATCCGTGAATGAATCAAAGAGATGGATGTCTCGCCGCGCGGCACCGTACTCCAGATTCGCAAGAGCCATCAGCGCCACGCTTCCGCCTTTCCAAACTCCGCACTCCACAAAAGCCCCGGGAAGACGGGCCTCCTCGCAATAGGCGACCTGCTGATAGAGTGTAATCAAGCGCTCCACAGGCAACATCGTGCAGCGCCTAACCTTGTTGATGGCCGCGATCGCTTGATTTTCACGATCGTAGCCAAGAAGCGGGCGGTCATTTTTTTTCCGCAACTCATAGCCGAACCGGTCGATCATTCTCTTTAACAGCGGTCTGATCATGGGTTTAATTCAATTATGGTAGCAATTCGCATCTGTCGGTAGACCCGTGTCCTTGACATCAAGAGTTGGCGCAAAAATAACTATGTGTTTTTTCATGCCGATGCTTCTCTCCAACTGCGTTGGAAATACCGATGGAAATGGAATAATGAGATGATATTATGAATAGTTCGGAATCCAACTCGCGTTCGTATTGGTCTGCGACCAAGATCGCTTCCGAACTGGCGTTCCGGTGTCTGTCTGAAGTCGCCCCCAAGCACGCGCACGGACGCTTGCTCGACCTTGGCTGCGGAGCAAAACCTTATGCGGCGCTTTTCGCCCCCCATGTTGATTCCCACTTTGGCGTCGACTTCGTGGGGACGTCGGGCCTGCATTGTGGCACAGCGACCAAGGCCGACCTTTTTGTTGACGGCGTAGAAACAAAACTTCCTGAAGGGTCCTTCGACACCGTTTTGTGCACTCAGGTGCTGGAACATGTGTTCGATACGAAAGCGTTTGTCCGTGAATGCCATCGCCTGTTGGCCAAAGGCGGCGTGGGGCTATTCACGGTCCCATTTCTGTGGCAATGCCATGCCGAACCCAATGACTTCTACCGTTTCACGCGGCACTCCCTCAAAATTATTTTCGAGCGGCAGGGATTTCGCGTCGTAGATCTTCGCCCACTCGGCGGCGCGTACGCGGCCCTCATCCAAACTCGGATCGTCTCGCTCCATTGTCGGGAAATAAAGAGCCTCCCTTATCGGATTCTCCGGAAAGCATTTAATTTTTTATTGCTCCCGGTCCTCAATTGGAAAGCCCTTCATCTCGACCAAATATTTTGGAATGACAAACTCTGCCTAAACTATCTACTGGTCGTCGTTAAGGACTAAGGACCCCCTTCCTTCAGCGCCTGGGTCCAGTCGGCGATCCAATTCGCAGACGAACGCGCGTAGCGCTTGCAGAAGGCCGCTCGCGCGGACCGCGCGGCCGGGCGCGCCCACCAGGACGCGGGATCGGCCATGATGGCCGTGATATTCAAGGCTGCTTCCTCTGGTGAATCGAGGAGAAGACGGGCGTGGCGCAACCCATCCAGGATCTCGAGCGCTTCCCGCCTCATGCGCCAAAGCGCGGGGTTCCAGAAAAGAAGAGTGGGAATATCAAGAGCGAGGGATTCCAGGATAGACGTCTGCGGATGATCAATCACCACCAGATCAAATCGGTCGGCGCGGTTTATCCAAGGCTCTGGATCTTCATCGAACGCAAGATGGGGAAATTCTTCAACGAGGCGGGCGCGGTGCCCCCAACCAAGATCGGCGTGATGAAGCCGCAAATGAAGACCCGCGCGCGCTTCCTCGGCAAGCCCTCTGATGAAACGCGTCCGCTCCGCAATTTGGTCCGCGTAGCGATGGGCGGCCGGAGCGCTCGCAAAATAGCAGGAGTAGGGATAGCGGTAGACCGTAGTGGAGATCAGCAGGCACTGACCCGTACGACGCTTGCGGCGGCCCGGCTTAAAGCTCATTTTTGGATTGGGGAGCGCACGAAGCTTGGCACCGGGGTAGTGGAGATCGGACCAGCCCCAGGTAAGATAGCGGTCAGCCACACGACGTTCGTGAGCTTCAGATAAAATAGGATCCATCATGCCGTAGCCGCCGCCGTGCTGGCTAATGACGAGCTCCGCACCTTGCTCCGTCGCCTCCGCTGCGAGAAGCTTAAAGGTTTCATTCGAGTACCAACCGACGGACGTCAAAAGCAACCGCGGCAGGCGCGGCCAGCGCGCGAGAACGGCACGACGAAAATCGACATGGCCTTCAAGAAATAGAACCGGGAGGTGTCGGCTCAGAAGGGCCGCCGCTTCAACGGCGAACGGAACAGAGGATCGGAATTCACAAAGACGCGCACGGCGCGAGACATCGACGGGAGAGTATCGCGAGGCCACGCCCGAGCCCAATGGCACAAGGGACGCGGCACGCATGAGTGCGAACGTTTGGCGCGGACTCGCGTAGAAATCAGAAAAAATCCTGTCCGGGCCGATCAGCACGCGGACGGCGCGCGCCCACACGCCTCGAATGGCGGCCTTCGCCCAGAACGAAGCGGGGGACGGGGAAGTGAACGCCGGACAACGAAGATATTTCACGCCGACTCCCCGCGACTCGAGCATTTCCGAGTAAAGCTGCAGCTGAAACACGTCGGCGTTCAAATGAGACGCGAAGTCGGCGGTATCAATCGGGGTATAGTGATCACGAAAGTCGAGCGTCCAAGTCTCAGGATTCGGAACCATCTCGAAGGCTCGATTGAGATGCAGGCCGTGGTCGACGATCGCCGAGGTATAGCCGAGCAGCCACGGCCCGACAAGAATTCTCCAGTAGCGCGCTTCGTGCCGGACTCCGTGCGCTTCATTGAGGTAGCCGCTCAGAAATCCAAGCAGATCTTCATGGAGCGCTGAAATATTCTCGACGCCGCGATCGATAGCGCCCGGATCTTGCCAAGGACTGACCATCATCTTGCCTCGCAGGCCTTCCCAATCTTGGCGATGTTCGTATAGCCGACACCACTGGCCGAGAAACAGGAGTTCTTGTCTTTTATCCCAGAATTGAGTCAGAGCGGTCGTCGCGAGAAACATCGCTCAGGAGACAGCTTCGCGCGCAACGCTTGCCACAGCTACGACCTCGTCGTCAGTCAAGTTCGCGCTGGAAGGCAGACTCACGCTGGTGCGCCACAATCGGTCAGTAACGGTCATATCCGCGCGCGGGAACTCCGCATACATCGGCTGGCGGTGGGCGGGCGCCCACAACGGACGGGAGATGTAACCGCAGGAATTCAGCGCCTTCAGCACGCGCGCCTGTGCTTGCGGATCGGGCGCTATCACGGTATTGAGCCAGAAGTTGCTACGCGCGCCCGCGGGCTCCCAGATCAGGCGTAGGAGCGAGCCCTCAAAGCACTTCCGGTAAAGCTCGGCAATCTCACGCTTGCGCGACACGAAGCCGTCGAGTTGCTCGAGTTGGGCGCAACCGAGAGCTGCGTTGATATTCGGCAGACGGTAGTTGTGACCGATGGCGTCATGCCAGAACGCGTCAGCGTCTGATTTTGCCTGCGTGGAGAGATGTTTTGCTCGGCGCGCCAACTCGGCATCGTCGGTGACGAGGGCGCCGCCACCGCCGGTCGTCATGATCTTATTTCCATTAAAGGACAATATGCCGATGCGTCCAAAAGAGCCGAGCGGGCGGCCACGCCACAAAGATCCGAGAGATTCTGCCGCGTCTTCGATTACGGGAATTCCTCGCGCCAAACAGGAGGCAAGCAGCGGCTCCAGCCGGACCGGATGACCAAGCGCGTGCATCGGTACGCAAGCGGCGATCCGGCGACCGCTCGCCTTGCGAACGCACACGGTGCCATGTTGTTGAGTTTCCCTCACGAGAAAGGCCTCGAGCGCTTCGGGATCCAGGCCACAGGTCGTCGCCTCAACATCGAGAAAGAGGGGGACAGCTCTTTGATAGGCGATGGCGTTCACCGTGGCGATAAAAGTCAAGCTCGGCACAAGGACTTCGTCGCCGACATTCACGTCGAGGATTTTGAACGCTAGATCAAGCGCTGCCGTGCCGTTGACCAGTGCCACCGCGTGCCTCGTCCCGCAGCGGCGCGCAAGATCCTCCTCGAAGCGCTCGACGAATGCACCGGCCGAAGAGACCCAGCCGGTGTCCAGGCATTCCTTCGCATAGGCCCACTCGTTACCGGCGAAGACCGGCTCATGCAGAGAAAGTTTTTTCATTGGAGTCATAGGTAAAACAAGTCTCCGATCTCTTTTTCAGCCCGGCGAAACTCTTGCGGGTCACCGATGTCGAGCCAATACTCCTGGATTGGGAAGCAAGCGACGCCGCCGCGTTTGCACACGCGGATACGGTCGAGGAATTCGGGCATATCGCACGCGCGACGCTTGGGCAGACATATGAGGGCGCTTGGATCTAGAACATAGATGCCCGCATTCACAAGAAAGCGCTGGGTAGGCTTCTCCACGAAACGCGTCAGGCGGCGGCGCGTCTGCTCGACGACGCCGTAAGGCACCTGGATTTCATGATGTTTGACGCAGAGCGTGGCAAGACCTTTCTCGGCTCTGTGGAAGTCGAGCAAAGAGACAAAGTCCACCTTGGTCAGGATGTCGCCGTTGAGCACCAGCAGCGGCTCCGTGCCGGGACGCTTCATCAGGCCGAGGGCGCCGGCAGTTCCCAGGGGACTCTTTTCGCGCACATACTCGATTTCCGCGCCCCAGCGGGCACCGTCGCCAAAATGTCCCTCGATCTGTTCGGCGAGGTAGTTGACCGTGAAATAAAAACGAGAGAAGCCGGCGGTGACCATCTGCTCGAGCACGTGTTCAAGAATCGGCTTGCCCGCAAGTCGGAGCATTGGCTTGGGAGTGTTTTCAGTCAGACTGCCCAAGCGCTTGCCCGCGCCGCCAGCCATCACGACGACGCGGTTGGGATAGCGCGTAGGGATCGTCGCAAAATCAATAAGCGCGGCCAGGCCTTTGAGCAGACCATGAGTGTCGACGAGAGGCAGATGGGACTTAGAGTGCGCGCGGAAAGCCGCAGAGATCTCCTCACGGCTTGAATCCACCGGCAAAGTGAGAGGTTTGCGGTTCATCGCTTTTGTGACCGGGGACATGATTTCAACGCCGCGCAACAACGCCCGGCGTATGTCGATGTCAGTGACGACGCCGAGCAGTTTGTAATCGGGGCCGACGACAAGGGCAATGCCTATGCGAAACTTGGTCATAATATTCATCGCATCACGCAGGGTCGCACGAGGGGTCAGCGTAAGACCCTGATGCTCTTTTAAAATATCATTCATCGGCGATCCCCAAAATCTTTGGCACCGTCGGCCACGTTGCGGCGCACGACCGCGCCGGCAGCAACAAGCGCCCCAGCCCCGACCTTGATTGCGGGAAGGATGATGGCGCCGGCCCCGACAAAAGCGCCGACTCCAATCCGCACGCTTCCGCACAACACGGCTGCCGGACCGATGAACGCG
>CAZGVK010000038.1:0-3312 GCA_964529095.1 uncultured Elusimicrobia bacterium | reverse complement strand
CTACGATCACAATAATCCTAAGATCACAGCCGTAATGCAAAGTCTCGTTGAGGTGCAACCCCACGACCGGCAGCCCGCACGTTAGTCAAAGTCTCGCGTTCATAACCCAACTTCCCCTCAAAAGGGTAAATCCTTCAGTTTCGCCAAGGCAGCCAGGTGCCACCTTAAAAATCTACAATCGCCTGCGCTTTGAACTCAAACGATCTTTTTTGCACTGGACAATATATAACTTATATGTTATATTATAAATGAGCTTCATAAAGATATGTTTTTACCCGGAGGGCAGTTCCGGTCCCGTAAAGGACTACTTGGACGAGTTGGCTGTGGAGCGTCCGGCGGCCTATGTCAAGCTGGCCCTGGATTTGGAGATTCTCGGGGCGGAGGGCTTAAGATCGAAGCAGATCACGATTCGTCCCCTGGGGCAGGGTTTGTGGGAACTCAAGAGGCTGTTCGAGGGAACGCAATATCGGATATTTTTCTGCGTGGAACGAGGATGCGCTTGGCTGCTCCACGCCATTGAGAAGAAAAGCGCCAAGACGCCATTAGACGATATGCGGCTGGCCAGAAAGCGAATGAGGGGGATATGAGAAAAGTGACCCAAAGTGGATTTGATGCGCATCTTCAAGAGATGCTCGCCAAAAATCCGAAACTTGCTAAAGAGTACACCAAGCAATTTGCGGATCTCCCTTTGCCTACCCAGCTCTCCGTCATGCGGCGCAGGAAATGGCTGTCCCAGAAAGCCGTGGCTAAAGCGCTTCGGGTGAAGCAGCCCCATGTCGCTCGGATGGAGAGCTCCACCCATGACCCCAGGCTTTCCTCGGTGGTCAACCAGGCAAGGGCTCTCCATTGCCATTTGATGGTCGTTCCTGACGAGTTGCTTGCCAAAGTGGCCCAGCTGGTGGCTGCCAACCAACAGGCTTATGGAAACCGCTGAAGATCGTGTCCTTCCGGCAAACGGGCGTATCTCCGACGAGGCCGGGGTGTTCGATATCAGCGCGGCGCGCGATCGAGGGTTTGGCGGTAATTCCAGGGCATCCACCGCTGCGGCTTCTCCCGGACCTCTTTGACATGGCGCTGTAGCTGCGTGATGTAGTCGAATGGATCGGCGCCGTTGAGAGCGCAGGTGTGGATCAGGCTCATGAAGGCGTCGCCGACGCGCGCTCCGGCGTCCGTCTTGTAGAAGAGCGAGTTTTTCCGGTGGAGGATCGCTTTCTTCAGCACTCGCTCGCAGACGTTGTTGTCCAGCGGGGCGTCGGCCTGCCTGAGAAAGAGCGTCAGCTTTTCCCAGTGTTTGAGCATGTAGCCGATGGCCTCGCCCAGCCCTGAGTTGGGCTCCACCTTCTTCTCGGCGATCTGCGCCTGCATCCAGGCGTGAAGCTTCCCCATCGCGCCGGCCAACGGCGTCCTTGGAATGTTCATGCAGAGACGCCTCTCGGTGCTTGCCCATCCACGCCAGGATCTTCATCGGCGTGTCGTCGTTGTGGAGCACTTCCCCCTGCGCCGCATCCCCCGCGCTCGGCACCTCCACAACATACTCCGCTGCCGAACTCCCCGGGAGACTTCCCGCCGGAAGCCGCCACTCGACGAATCGCGGTTGAGGTGAGACAGGCCTCGGGGCCGAGCGGCTAGCCAGCCGCTTTTTCAAAGTCGTGTGGTGTAGCCGCAGCCACCTCGACACCCGACTGACGCCGTGGGTTCGACGGCGGCTTCCAAAAGCTTCGGAGGAATCGGTCCCGCTCCCTTGTTCGCGCGCCAGCGCCCAAACCGCTCCTGTAGCCGGTGAACATCCGCGGGCACTCCCCCCAATCTCATGCTCACAATCTCCCTGCCGCCCCTCGGGGGCTACGCCGGGAGAATATCAGAGCGCCAACGCGAAAATCAGGCCCGCTTACCGGAAGGACACGACAGCCATGAGCTGTGCCACGTATAGCAGTCAGTCGCTCTTGGTTCAACGATGGCCGAAAGAAAAAGGATGTAAGGAGGAACTAACAAGAGTCTTCATCGCTCTGGGTCTTGACATTCACATAGCAGTCCTCTGGAGGACCTGGTTGCAGGGGCTCCGAGCAACTCGCAAGGCGTAGGTCGGAAGGCCAGGACCGCGAGGTCCACGCTGAAAGAAGCGGTAGCGGAACTGTGAGTCGACGAACAGAAATCGGATATGAGGCACTGATGTCTAGCGTGAGTGAGCGCGTAATCAGCGGGAAAACGATGGATGCGGCAGGTAGGGCAATCGCGTCGGCTTTTTGTCGGTCTTCTTCAATTCCATCTCGGAGACAAGCATGGACGGGCAGACGATGCTGGCCGGAACCGTCGAGCGGCTGTAGGGATAGGGCCCAAGGTGGTAATAATTATAAACCGTATTTCCATTCGAGACCGCAACGATGTCCCGCAGGGCGCGCAACGTCACCGCCTTGAAGTCAGCGGCGCGAAATCGTTCTTTGCGGCCATCGGAAACATACACCTTATAAGCGACGACCGGCGAAGCAAGAACATCCGGCTCCTCCAAGGTTCCCTCGTCATTCAGGCGGGTAATGAGCACCCCGTAAGCGAGCCCGAATTCTTCGGCGCGCCGGCGCAACTCGCGTTCCAGATTCTGCGGGGAAAGGCCGACGTCGGCGCGGACGATCACGTTGCCGGGGCGGCCGGAGATGTACTCGTTGTCGCCCGCGCGACCGTGCCCATTTGAGTTTTTGCGCTCCTTGATCGGAGACCGGCTCATCAGCACATTTTTCAACAGGCCGTTTTGGGCTAGAATAATTTTTTGCGCGGGGATTGCCTCGTTGTCTATTTTATAGTGCCCCGCGAGCGGGATTCCGTTCCAGCTTTCCAAACCAGGGTCATCCTCCACTACGCTGAGCAAGGGCGAGACAGCGCGCAGGCCAAGGCGCCCCGTCAGGTCGCCCGACGGCCAGTATTTTTGTACCGAATCATCTTCAGTCCACAGGGAGCGCGGCGAGGAAACGTTGCGAACGAACAATTGATTGAAGAATTCCGCCGCAGCCTGTCCTTCGAATAGAACGGGGCCGAGATATGAATCCATGACCTTGGCGTCGGCTACATCCGTGATTTCCTGAGCGAGGCTCGCGGCAGCGGTCTCAAGCTCGTCCTCGCCGGGCATGTCGGCGAGCTTAAGATGCAGGAATCTGACTTGGTCTAATATTTGAAGCCCCTCAGAACTTTGGGTTGCGGCCATGAGGCTGATTTGATACTCCGAGATCGGATGGACGACGGAGCGCCCCTCGCTGTCGAGAAAATACTCCGTCCGCGATGTCCAGAGGAGACGGACGATGGATTGCTGGAGGCGCGGATAAC
>CAZGVK010000037.1:0-21471 GCA_964529095.1 uncultured Elusimicrobia bacterium | reverse complement strand
AAAAAACAGACAACATGAAAAGACATCGGTGCTTCTCGATAGGGGCGCGCGCGGCGGCGGCTCTCGCTTTTGCGGTGGCGATTGCTCCGGGGCGTGTCGGGGCGCTTCAGGTGTTCATCAATACGGCTTTTATCGCTCCGGGCGCGGCGAATTGCCCCCGCGTAGGCACCCCCGCAAAATTTATTTGTAATATCGATGTGGGCACCGTCAATTTCGGCCCTAACAGCGGCGATATTTCCAATGAACCGCATATAGAGTTCGAGGAGAACGGGGCGGCGCGTTGCAACATCAATCCACTGACCGCCCCTGGGCCACTCACGGGCACGGTTGGTCACAACTTCTGCAATGACAGCGTCTTCCTTTGCACCCAGGTCGGTTCTGATGCAGCAAATGTAAATCTTGATGAGATCAGTTTTGAAATCTTCAAGTTTCAAGATGGATCCAACCCTCTCGATCCGGCTTCGACCCCGCCCCTGCGAACCTTCTTCGTCGACAATCCGGGTAGCACACCTGCCGTCGCACCGTTTACGGTTCCGGCGTTCGACAAAGCGGTGTGCGTGCTGTGGGACGGCTCGGCCAATATTCAGGGCGAATTCGGCAAGACCAACGGCCAGTACGGCTTCCGTGTTACAGTTAAGACCAATACGATCAATCCCACCACTGGAAACATCACGATCACCGCCACCCGCGCCTATCCTTCAGGCGCGACGCGCAACAGCGCTGGCGACTCGGTTTCTCAAAAACCGATCACAGTGGACGTGACAAACGTGCACGTCATCCGCTCCTCGCCCACTGTCGTGGGCGTGATCACAGGCGTCGCGGCCCAGCCTTACAACTTCACCTACCGCCTGTCGAAAGACGCGGCGATGTTCATCACGATCAACAAGGCGGATTCAACCTTCGCTCCTTTACGCTCCGTCGCGCTCGGCCTGCAAAGAGTCGGAGAGGGCACGCCTCAGGGAACCTTGCTCAATGGCGATTCGTGGGACGGTCGTGACGATTTGGGCAATGTCCTGCCGGCCGACAACTACCTCGCCGTGTTTCAGGCCAAGAGTTTTGACCAATTCACGCGAATCGAGGAAGAAGATCTTTCCGCGGCGACCACGCGCCAGGTGGCCATCGATCCCCTGCAGATCACCGACATACGCGTTCAGCCCCTGATCGGAAGTTCGACCTCGCTTGCCGTGCTGTCGTATACGCTCACCGAGGCGGCCACGGTCTATATCGACATTTATCCTCCGGGAACGCAGTTTTGTCCGGGCATAAACGCCTCAGCGCTTAACGCTGTCTCGAGCAGTGTTGGAGATCCCATATCCCCGGAGATTTCTCCAGTCAAGAAATTCGGCGCGACGCTCGGGGGCTCTTGCCCCGGCACCCTTATAGCGCCCGTCCGAAGCATCACCGAGATCAAGACGGCGCGTTCGTCGGTGATCAACTTCTGGGACGGGCGAGACAGCGCCGGCCTTCTCGTCGAGGATGGCGATTACGTGTTCGTGATCTACGCCTCTTTGCCTTCACAGCAAGGCGTCGCATACCGCACGATTCCTTCCGACACGCGCGTGTGGACCTCGGTCGCCCGGGTCGGCTTCCTGCCCGTCCTGCGCGGGTTTGTCGGCATCACGCAGATTATCCCCAGCTCGACCGTGGTCGGCTCAAGCCCGGCGGTGGCCGGCATCAGCCCGTTCACCTTCCGTTATACGCTGACCCGCGACGCCGTCGTATCCATGAAAATATTTAACGTGTCCGGCGCCGTCTTGGTTAAAACGCTCGTCAATCAAGAAACACGGCCCGGAACTTTCGCCAGCGCTGAGATCTGGTCCGACGGCGCCGGTGACAACGGTCAAGTGGTTTCCTCCGGCACCTATCTTGTCGAGCTGACGGCGCGCGACCCGGCCCAGCCGAGCAAGGTGTCCACGACGACCGCGCTGTTTCCGGTTGACATGTTCAGGATGACCGACATTTCAGTTTCGCCGCTTTTAAGCGGCGCCTCGGAAAACGTGGTGATCAATTATCAGCTCTCACAGCCGATGTTCGTCGCTTGGAATATTTATCCTCCGGGCTCGGTGATCGTCAATAGCGCCACCGCGTGGCCTCCATGCCCGACGCAGTCTCCGCCGGCATCTTGCACGGACGCGAACTCGGTCCGGACGCCGGCGGGTGCTGCCGCTTCGCCCGTCGTGACTTTTCGGGGCCTGCGCCCCAACCGGCTTAAGATCTCCGAGTTCTGGGACGGCCGTGACGCAAACGGCATCTTCGTTCCCGACGGGAGCTATCTCTTCACTCTCACCGCCCAGTCCACGACGACGCCTAAATATTTCGCGACGGACAAGATATTCGGCAATATCACTGTGGCCCGCGGCTCGATTATCTTCACGCAGTTCAGCGTGCTGCCCGACTCGCCCCGGCTCTTTAGCTCAAGCAATACGATCACCTTGCACCCGTTCGCGATCAATTACGCCCTGACCCGGCAGTCTTCGGTGACGATTCAGATACTCAATACAAGCATCCCTGCGGGGGTCGTGCGCACGCTCATCTCCGGCGCCGTGCGTCCTTCGGGCCTTCTCCAAACCGATGTGTGGGACGGGCGCAACGACGCGGGTAATTTTCCGCCGTCCGGTTTTTATCTGGTGCGCGCGGTGGCCGAGGATGTCGCCTCGGCGTTATCCTCGGGAACGACCGCGCAGTTGACGATCTCCTTCGATCCATTGCGCATCTTTGACCTGGCGATCACGCCCCTGCGTCTTGACTCGGGGCCCGCCATACTCTCCTACCAGGTGTCGGAGACCATGAAGGTCGCAGTCAAGATATATAAGTCCGGCACAACCTTCGACACGGCCGGAAACCCCTCGCCTCCCGAGTCTTCATCTCTGGTCAAGCGCATCGTCGGCGTGCGCCCGGCGCGCACGCAGATCAACGAGACCTGGGACGGCACGGACTTGAAATTCTCCCTGCTCAAGGACGGCACCTACAAGTTTAAGATCGTGGGCTCCACCGACGTCGCCGCCATTGATGACGCGACCGGCAATGTCCTCAATCCGGCCGCGCTCTCGCTGGATCGCCTGATCGACGATATTCCTCTTGTGCGCAACGCCTCTTCGTCGCCGAACGATGACTTCATCTCCAATACCTTCAGCTATCCCAATCCGGTGACGGGCGATTCAACGACATTTTCGATCTATTCGCCTTTCCGAGCGAAGGTGAAGCTGCGGCTCCACACGCTCTCCGGCGACATTATCCTGGATAAGAATTTTGGAGAGGTTCCGCCCGCTTTTCAAGCCGGCCCGGTGACCTATGTATGGTCAAAAGTCAACCAGTCCGGAACGAAGGTCGCCCGCGGCCTTTATTTTGCGGTGATCCGGATCGAGGAAACCGAAGGCGGCAGGAACATTCTCCAGACGGTGAAAAAGGTGCTGATCCCGTGAGACGATTTTCCTTCGCCGCGTTATTTTTGAGCGCGCTCTTCAGCGCGCGGGGCGTGTGCGCCGTCGAATCGTCCGCGGGCACGAGAGGGGCCAACTTCCTTAAAATCGGCCAGGGCTCCTCTCGCGCGATGGCCTTGGGCGGGGCCTATGTGGCGCTTTCAGAAGGCACTGACGCCATTTCCTGGAATCCAGCCGGCCTCGCCGTGACCCAGCAGCGCGAATTCGGGTTCTCTTATTTAAGATACATCCAAAAAGTGGACTCGCCCCTTTATCTCAGCTACGCGCATCCGATGAGCCGCACGACCTGGGGCGCCAGCTTCTCTTATATCAGCATCGACGGCTTCGATGTCCGCGACGCGCAGGGAGTCCCTCAGAATGACAGCACGGTCGGCGTGCGCGACGGCCAGATGTCCATCGGCATCGCCAGATCATTTTGGTATGAAAAGTTTTTCCTTGGCGGTTCGGCGCGCGTCGTACACGAGGATATCGCGGGCTCGGCCAAGGATACCATCGTCGGCGACATCGGCGCGATCCTCAAGGCGAACTCCACTTTGTCGCTCGGCTTCGCGCTGCAGAATGCGGGCTCGGGCGCGACTAATGTGGCGCAGATCAGCCGCGTCGGCGCTGCGATGCGGCTTGGCGATTTTGTGACCGCGAGCATGGAGATCAGCCAAGCCGCGGACAGCGGCACGCGCGTCGCCTTGGGCGGCGAGTTCCAGCTCCCCGAGGAGTACCTCGATGTCGGGCAAATTTCCCTGCGCATCGGCTACCACAGCGGCGATAGTTTTGGTCAGAGCACGGATGAGACCTTGAAGTCTCTGCGCCTGGATCGCGCCAGCAACCTTTCCTTCGGCTTCGGCCTGTTCACCTCGCAAGCCTTCGGCTACGGCGTCGCTATCGACTACGCTTTTATTCCTTACGGCGCGTTGGGCACGGTCGATCAGATCTCCGTCAAGATGAAATTCTAACATGCGCATGAAGACCATAATTGCTTGGTAAAAGAGGGCAGTCGAGTGTTGAGTATATGGTCACAACCGTGGCGCTGCTCGTGGTGTTCGTGGGGCTGCACGGAGTTATGCAGAAGTCTCTGACGGAGCTGTTTAAGACCGCCGGCATCAAGATATTGTCAACGTATCCCAAGTAGCAAGTCGGTGAAATTCCCGCAAGGAGAGTATTTATGCGCATGAAACTGTCTCAGCTGATGTCGAGCCGCCGCGGTCAAAATACCGTCGAGTATCTATTGATGCTCACCGTCGTCGTGGCCATCGCCCTGGCCCTCGGAGTATTCCTCAAGGAAAAAATGCCCGGCGTCTTCAATATGATGCTGGAGAAGATCACCGGCGCGATTGGTGTCATCTAGTTTGGTTCATCCGGCTCTCGTTCCGGGCCCCTGCGGCCCGGAACGGATCCGGCAAGCGAGAAAGATGTGAAAAGGCGCGGCCAGGTCGTTGTTGAAATATTGCTGGTCCTGCCGGTATTTTTGACGATCGTATTCACTATCATGGAGATCGGCTACATTTCGTTTCAGTTGATCGTTCTCAATCACGCGACGTATGAAGTGGCGCGCATCGGGAGCATGTCCGGAAACTCGTCTGGCAGCGTGGATTCGGGAATTTGCGACAAGATTATGAAACAGATACTTATTTCGGCACGGGCCTCCTGCGTACCCGAACAGACGCTGACCGATCCGCAGTCGTTTCAAACAAATTTCGATCTCATAGTCACTGGAATAAATAATATCAAGCTCATCTTCCCGATCAGCAGTATTTTCCTGTCCAAGCCGTCGGGCACGGGCAGAAGAGAGATTCAGGCCGTCGTTCGGATGCCGATCGAGACGCCGCTTAAGCAATAGGACAAATATCATGGAAAAGAAAGGCGTGCTCATTCCCCTCATCCTCGCTCTTGGCGCCGCCGCGTTATATCTGATGGTGCTCAGCAGTAAAGAGAACGCTTTGCGCGGCGCCTACGAGACCGCGAAAGTGCTTTGCGCCCGCGTGGACATCCCCGAACGCACGGTTCTCAAGGAGAACATGGTCGAGGTCCTTGAGATTCCGCGCAAGTTCATGCAGCAAGACTCCATGGAGATCAGAACACAGAGCGACATGAAGCTGATCATCAACCTGGTGACGCGCAACCGCGTGCCCAAGGGCAACCAGCTGACTCAATCATCCTTGATCTCCCAGTCTCCGGAATCCGGCCTCAGCGTCAAGATCCCGCCCGGTTACCGCGGCGTGATTCTGCCCATCGAGCAAGAAATGAAGGTTCTCATCAAGCCCGGCGACCGCGTGGATGTGCTCGTGACTTTTGACGCCCTCATGAACGACGGCCGCAAGGAGAAGGTCACCGCGACGATCCTGCAGAATATACTGATCATCGCCGTCGGGACCAATCTCGGCCAGGGGATGAATGCCCGCCAGTTCAAGAGCACCGGGGAGAAGGAGGACAAAGCCTCCGCGTTCTCCGAGAAGGCCTCCGTGAGCCTTGCGATCAACTCGTATGAAGCGCAGTTTTTGGCCCTGGCCATCAAGCAGGGCGACACCACGGTGGTCATGCGCGGCCTCGGCGACACCGAAATGCATCCAATAGAGATGTCCAGTTTCCGTAAACTGTTTAAATAACGCACCAGGCCACTATGAATCGACAACTGTGGACGGCGACGGCTCTTGTTTGTGCGCTGATGGCGAATGCCGCGGCTCAGCCGGAGGACTCACTGATAGCCGTTTCCGCGGACATCGTCGAAATCTCCGGCTCCGTTCAGCGCGACATCGGCTTTTCCTGGACTCCTTTCGCGGCCGGCATCGGCTTTGCCGAGAAGACGATTCCGGGAATTTACCGCATCGGCGACTTCGCCCGTCAAACCCAGCTTCAGACCCAGCTCAAAATGCTCGAAACCGAAGGCAAGGCCCAGCTTCTGTCGAACCCCAAGGTGGTCGTTCAGGCTCAGGCGCAGGCCAACTTCGTCGTGGGCGGGGAGATCCCCTATCCTTCGGCCAACGGCAACGGCACGGTCACGGCGGATTTCAAGAAGTTCGGCGTGATCTTAAACATCGTTCCCGTCATCAATCCGAACAAGAAGGATACGATCCGCGCCGAGCTGCAGCTGGAGGTTTCCAATGCCGATTTTTCCAAGCCCGTCCAGATCGGCAACACGTCGGTGCCCTCGATCATCACGCGCCAGATCCAAACGGCCGTTGAAATCAAAAGCGGAGAAACCTTGGTCATCGGGGGCCTCAAGTCAAGCACCAAGAGCGTGTCGAAGACGAAAATTCCGTTTATCGGCAGCATCCCGATCATCGGCCTTCTCTTTACGACGAGCAGCGTTATCGAGGAGCAGAAATCGCTCTTTCTCTTCATCACCATGGAGATCGTGAAATGATCAGGGGAAGCGTTCGTGGCTGAGCTTCTTCGCCCGGCGACAGCCGGCGGCGTCCCGACTTCCCAGAGGGAACCGGGCCGCGTCGTCGTTTTCACGGGCCCCAAAGAAGGCGTGGGCAAAACCACGACCTGCCTGAATCTGGCGCTGGCCTGGGCCGGCAGTCAGAATCGCAAGGTCGTCATCGTGCACATGGATCCCATGTGCCGCAACGACATCAGCTTCGTGCTCGGAGTCAATCCTCCGACTTTGTCCAGCATGGTCCAGCTTATCGGCGAGAATCCCACAGGGGGCCTCGGTCGCCTGCTCAAAGGCCGCATTCCCTTTTCGCAGTGGGGCGTGGGCCTGCTTCCGCTGGCCGCCAACCGCGCTGAGTTCCAGAAGCTTTCGCCGGACATGGTCGTCAAAATACTCGGTTCGCTGGCCGAGTCATACGATCTTTTCCTGGATGTGGACCCGTTCTTTCCCATGCAGATTTTTTCCTTCGACCTGGCCGACCTGATCTATTGGATCTGCCTGCCCCAACGCTCGCATTTCGAGGCGACCTACGCGCTTTTCAACGAGATCAAAGCGCTTCACTTCGCGTTGGATAAGTTCGAGATCGTCGTCAACCAGGCCAACCTCCCCGGAGCGCTGGCGCCCAAGGAGGTCGACCGTTTCTTCAACGCCATTCAAAAGCGCGTGCTCGCTTACTGCGCGTGGGAGGATCTGATTCCGGAGTACGCGAATACCCAGAAAATACTCGTCATCGAACAGCTCCAGAGCGACTGGGTCAAATCCCTGCGCATCCTGCTTGGGCGCCTGATGGAGGTAGCGCCTTCCGTCAAGCATTGGGAGACGTCGCTTGACGCCCATGAGTTCTCCGCCTCGACCGACATATTATGGAAGCAGTCCTCCGTTGAAGCGGCGTCTACCGCGCCCCAGTTCGCGCCCAAAGATGTCACCAAGTCCTCCGGGCCGGTGCCTGAGTTCTGGGATGAGCTCAAGGGCAAGATTCACAAGCTCGTCGTCAGCGCGATGGAAACCGAGCGCATCCGCATCTCCGACGACCCGAACCAGAATGAGGAAAATCGCGCGAAGGTTTCCTTAATTATTGAAAATCTTCTCCAGCGCGAGAAGAGCTTGGCGTTGTCGCGCGCTCAGCGCGAGCAGTTCGCGGGCGAACTTGTCGACGAAATTCTCGGCCTCGGCCCGCTGCAGGGTCTGTTGCGCGATCCCAGCATCAATGAGATCATGGTGAATGCCTACGACAAGATCTACATCGAGCAAAAGGGCCAACTGATACTTCTGCCGTTGCGCTTCCGCAATGATGAGCAGGTGGTCCAGGTGATCAAGCGCATCGTGGCCCCCGTCGGCCGCAGAATTGACGAGTCCGTTCCCTTGGTTGACGCACGGCTCAAGGACGGCTCGCGCGTCAATGCGATCATCTCGCCTTTGGCCATCTCCGGGCCCACGCTCACCATCCGCCGATTCTCCGCCAAACCCTTCACCCATAAGCAGCTCATCGGTTTCGGCGCCTGCACGGCGACCTTCATCGAATTCCTGCGCGCGGCGGTCATCGTCAAGAAGAATATGCTGATCGCCGGCGGCACCGGCACCGGCAAGACCACTTTCCTGAACATGCTTTCGAACTTCATCCCCGAAGGCGAGCGCATCATCACCGTTGAAGACACCGCCGAGTTGCGCCTCTTGGCGGAGCACTGGATTCGCCTGGAGTCGCGCCCGCCCAATATCGAAGGCAAGGGCGAGATCACCATTCGCGACCTGATCAAGAACTGCCTGCGCATGCGCCCTGACCGCATCGTCGTCGGCGAGTGCCGGAGCGGCGAAGCTCTCGACATGCTTCAAGCGATGAACACCGGCCATGAAGGCTCGCTGGCGACCCTCCACGCGAACACGCCGACGGAATCCATCAGCCGCCTCTCGGCGATGTGCCTGATGTCGGGCATCGATCTTCCCATCAACGTGCTGATCGACATGATCTCAAGCGCTGTGCACCTCTTCATCCAGATCACGCGCTTTGCCGACGGCAAGCGCCGCGTGACCTACATCTCGGAGTGCGTCGGCCGCGATGGCCAGCGCGTTCTAACCAAGGATATCTACCGCTTCATCCAGACCGGCATGGACGAGAAAGGCGTCAGCTTCGGCTATTTCACGGCCATGGACTATGTCCCGCACTGCTACGATGAGATCAAGCTCAAGGGACTGCCGGTCTCCCCTGAAGCGTTCATGAGCGAGCGCACGAAGAAGAAGAAAGGCCTGCCGAATGCCATTGATGATCTGATCAAGGCGGGCATCCACGTTCCCGATGATGCCGAGGCCGTCGCCACGCAGTCGCATGGTTCGGGGGGGCATTGAAATGACGCGGCGATTAGCGCTCCCGCTTCTTCTTTTTCTCGCCCTCCCCGCAGGGGCGGATATTTTCAACCGCGCGGAGATCGCGTTCCTCGTCGGCTCCGGCAAGTCGGCCGGCGCCGGCCCCAGGGTCGAGGGTGCGATCACGCGCACGCAGATTTTCTACCACTACTTTAAGCGCGATCGCGACGCGACCCTCAAGGTTCCGAAATGGGTGGACGAGACCCTCGAGGCGATGCTCAAGCGCCCGGTGTGGCAGGATATTGATGAGGGCATTCTCAATGAGGCCAATCTTTGGCAGGCGCCCGTATCCGCGCTTTATGAGTTCTTCGAGCTCGTCCGCAAGAGCATGCCTCCTTCCGACGGCGGCCAGCTCGTGCCGCCCGGCAGCTTGATCAAGGATTACGAGGATAAGCGCATTCGTTTTCAGATATCGCTGGATCGTCTCGTGCGCGCGAGGCTGGGAGATTCGCTCGGCGGGCGGGGACGAGCGGTGCTCGCCCATTTTGAGATGATCAATAAGCAGTATGACAGCGTCATGGACGGGCTTATCAACGGCAATACGCAGCGTTACAAAGACGCCGTCATCGCCATGGGCGCCTCGATGAACGGCGCTTTCGATACGCTTGAGGTAGCGCCCCGCGGCTTTAGGTTTGATGAGAGCGAAGCCAAGGCTTTAAAGGCGGCCAAGGAGCGTTCAAAGGCGGCGGCGTTCATTTTTAAGATGCTCGGCATTGCGCTCATCTTCGTCTGCGTCTGGAATATCGGCACGCTCAACGATCAGAAAATCGCCGATGGCTGGGAGCGCTACAAAGTGAAGGCCATGGAGTGGGCCCACGAGTACGAGCGTCAGTTCATCGTCATTAAAATTCACTACCTCGTCGGAGGCCCGATGGTCCTGGGCCTGTTGCTGGGCCTGCTCACCTTCGATCCGTTCGGCTTCATGATCTTCACCGGTTTTGGCATTTATGCGGGCCTGACGATTCCCGGCTGGCTCTTGCGCAACATCCGCTTCCGCCGCGGTCGGCAGTGCGAGGCTCAGCTCATGGACGCGATGATCCTGATGTCCAACGGCCTCAAGTCGGGCATCGACCTCTTCGGCTGCCTGGAGATGGTCCAGCGCGACTGCCTCCCGCCGATCTCCGAAGAGTTCGGCCTGTGCATCAAGAACTATCAGCTCGGCACGGCCCTCGAGCGCGCGCTTGAGGGTGTCGAAGAGCGCGTGCAGAGCAGACTTTTGTCCTACATGATCAAGGCCGTCATCATCCAGCGCTCAGTCGGCGGCAACCTGACAAAAATTTTCGACCGCATCGTCGACAACATCCGCGAGGAGTCTAAGCTCGTGGAAAAGACGGCCGCGATGACGGCTCAGCAGCGCATCCAGGCGATCGTCGTGGGCCTCATGCCCTGGATCATGCTCATTATCATGTTCCTCTTCCAGCCTCAGCCGATGAAGGAATACTATTTCAGCGGCCTTGGCGTGGCCACCCTGCTTTTCTGCACCATCTGGATGGCCATCGGCATGAAGATCGTCAACAAGCTCGGCGACATCAACGTCTGAGATATATGGCTATCATCGATCCGCCGATGCACTATTTTCTGCTGGCAGTAAGAATTCTCGGCTCAGTCGCCGCGTATACGGCCATTAGTCGGCTGTTTGCGCCGCCGGCTGATGCCGATTCGAGCGACTTGTCCAAGCTTGCTAAAAAGGAAGTCGGCACGAGTTCGGCGTTCTCGAGCCTCAATGCGCATGGCACCTTGCTTGAGAAGCTCGACCTGTTTCTTCTCAAGACCTTTCACCTCGACGTCAAAATCGAGGAGCTTCACATGCTGATGGGGCGACCGCAGAAGCCCACGCCGCTGGAAATGCTGCATCTTAAGGAAATTCTCCCCATCGGCCTCATCATCGTCTTCTACGTCATGACCGGGTCGCCGGTTTTTGCGGCGCTGGGCGCTGTTGGTTTCATTATCCCGGACTTCATGTTCCAGGGAAAAATAAAAACACGCCAAGCCGACATCATGCGCAATTTCCCGACGATGGTGGACCTCATGGCGCTGACCATCGAAGCCGGTCTTGACTATATGTCGGCCATCGAGCGCATTCTCAAGAACGTCCCGCAGCCCCAGCGCAGCGAACTGGAGAATGAGCTTCAGAAGATGATCAATGAAGTCCAGCTTGGCTACACGCGCAGAGACGCCCTCAAGCGCCTCTCTCTGCGCACCGGGGTTGCCGAAATCCGCTCGTTTGTCGGCCTCATCATCCAGTCCGATGAACTGGGCACGAGCTTGGTCGATCTCCTGCGCAGCTATGCCGCGGACATGCGTTTTCGGCGGCTGAACAAAGCCGAGAAGCTTGCCGCCCAAGCCGCGACCAAGATGCTCATTCCGCTTTTTATATTTATTTTTCCCGCGGTATTCATCTTGATGCTGGCGCCGATGATTAAAGGTCTCGTCTCCGGAGGCTTTGGATTCTAATGTTATACCGCATCGCCGCAGCGCTTTTTATGCTCAATGCCGGAGGCGCGAATGCCGCCGACACTAAGGCGCACGAGACCGAGGGCTTGTTTCTTGACATGTCCAAGCTCAACCTCGGCACGATCTCCTCTGAAGAAGATAAAAAGAAGTACATCTATACGATTCAGCTGGAGAAATCACGGGTCACGAGAAAAACGCTCAAGAACGTGTATGAGAACGCCTTCGATCTCTATAAAAAAGGCCGGTATGAGGCCGCCGGCGAACTCACGCGGAAAATCCTTTCCATCGATCCCGGCTATTCGGACGCCTCGATACTCAACCGCGCGACGCTCGACTTGAAAGGCTCGACGAAGCCGCGCACTTCCGAAAGGCGCCTCATTGCGGATCGTTTTGATGAAGGCATGGCGCTTTACCGGCAGGGCCGTCTCGTGGAGGCGGCGCGGCGCTGGGAAGAATGTTCAAAGTTGGCGCCGAACAATATTAAGTCCCACTACTGGCTTCGCAAGGCCCGCGGAGAGTTGGCCGATGAGCATTACCGCAAAGGGCGCTTGGCCTATCGCCAACACCGTCTGCGCGAGACGCTGGACCAGTGGTACGCGGCGCTCGTGCTCAATGCCCGCTATCCGCGCCTGACGGCGGAGCTCGCCAAAGTCGAGACCGAGCTGCGGGAGCAGGACACCAACGAGAAACTTCAGGCCGCGCTGAACCTTTATAGTCAGGGTCTGGTCCTTGAGTCGCTTCATATGCTCGACACAGTCCTTGAGTCCGGCCCGGGCAACATCAAGGCCCAAAAATTGCAGGCGGAGATCCGCGCTGAGGTCGCCAACCAGCACGTCGCCGAGGGCCGACGCCTCTACGAATCGCGGCAGTATGTCAAGGCGATGGCGGAGTGGAAGCAGGCCGGAGAATACGGCTACGACATCAATTCCTCCGAGCAGTTGATCGCTCGCGCCAAGGAGCAGATGCGCCGCGAGGAGACCGCCAAGAAGCGCGCGGCTGAAGTCGCCAAGTCGCGCGCGGAAGATGCTAAGAAGCAGAAGGCTGAGGAGGAAACAGCGACGGCCGAGTCCAAAAAGAAGGAGAATGAAGAGAAGGCCGGTGGGGCTTCGGGTCAGGCGTCGGCCGTCGGCGCGCCGCCGAGCGCGCAGAACACGGAAAGCAATAAACATGCCGCCGAGCAGTCGTACCTCGAGGGCATGGTCTATTACATGAAGGGCGATTACAATAATGCCCGTGACAAGTGGCTGCATGCCAAGCAGCTCGACCCGGGCAACCCGGATGCGGTCGCCGGCCTTGAGAAGATCGAGAAGCTCTACGGCGCGGGGCAATAAATGAAACTTTCCGCTAAATGGTTCCTCTGGTTTACCTCCATCGGCGTCTATGTCATGTGCCTGGGTGGGATTTTCTACTACAACCTCTTCAAGTGGACATTCGACGAGAAGCTGAAGCAGGAATCCATTGATCTCGTCCGCCTCTATGCCCCGACCTTGATCGAGGGCCTCTCGCGCAATCAGGGCGTGATTTCAATGGCCGAGTTCGACACGGTCAGCCGATTCGCCAAGGATGACCGGATCGCAGCGCTTTTGTATCTCAACAAATATGGAGAGGTGCGCTGGTTCAAGGACCCCTCGATGATGACCAAGTCGTTCGATGATTTTGTCAAGCAGGTGAGCCTGCCCACGGATGCAATCGAGCAGGCGTGGCTTGCCAAGACTCCGATCGTGCGCGCGGTGCCTAACATGCCGCTGTATGACATCGCCATTCCCTTGGCGCTTCGAGGTGAAGTCCTGGGAATCCTTAACATGCAGATCAGCCGGGAGGGCGTGGTCAAGGTCATCAATAAGGCCATGAACAAGTACGCCATCGGCGCGGTGGGAGTATTATTGCTGCTGGGCATCCCTCTATACTTTTTTCTGCACCACTTCGTGCTCAGCGCGATCCTTAATCTGCGCGACGCGATCGAATCAATCTCGTTCAAGAATCTTGAGTTGAAATTTGCGCCCCGCAACGACGAGATCGGAGAACTTGCCGGGGCGCTCAACATCTTTCTCTCCAAAGTGAAGACCGAAACCACCAACACGATGGTCAAGGAAAAGCAACGGGGCATCACCGAGGCGCGGTGGTGGGAGTCTATTTTAAAGGCTATCGTCTCCAAAAGTCACCGGGCGATCGTCGTTGACGAGGACAACACCGTTCTCTACACCAATTTCACGGTTGCCGGAATGGAGACGACCGAGGGGAAGCTTCATCTGCTTGACGTCATCGACAGCCAGCAGCAGGATGTCCTGCGTCTTGTCGGCGTGGCGCTCGACCGGCCCAATCAAGTCATCGAGGCGGACACGATGTTCAAGTCCGAGGCGTGCCATGTGAAAGCGGTTCATCTCGAGGAAGAAGGCGAGTTGCGCCGCACCCTCATTCTCTTTGAGACCAAGCTGGCCGACGTGCGTGTCTAGCAGTGGGCGCAAAAATAACTATGTGTTTTTGGATGCCGCCGCTTCACTCTCACTGTGTTGCTCGATCCCTTTCTTCAGGATTTTGGGAGGGACGCTTTTGACCGCGCCATGGGCGTGGAAATGCCGCCCTAACGCTCCAAGCGGATGATTATGGCCACTCAATTCACAAGGGATCTTGATCGAATCCGCTGCGGCATCGACGCGGTGGACAATGGGATCGTTGAATTGCTCGCGCGGCGCCGTGAGTTGGCGATCGAGCTGGCGAAGATCAAGAAGACTCTTGATCTTCCGATCTACGACCGCAAGCGCGAGCAGGCATTGGTGGACCGCGTGAAGAAATGGGCGGCGGCGCACGCATTGAACACGGAGTTCGTCGAGGTCGTCTTCCGGCTCATCGTGATGAACTCCAAAGAAGTGCAGTACCATGAGAGTTTCTAGCCGGGCTGGGCTGGTCGCCGAATCGTGCACATTGCGGCTGTGGAGCACGGCCGCGCGCCTGCGCGGCGAAGGTGTCGACATCGTGAGCCTGCTTGAAGGCGAACCCGATCTTCCCGCGCCCGAGGCCGTGCTACGCGCGACCCAGGAAGCTCTGGGTCATGGCCGCGTCAAGTACTCCGCTTCGACGGGCCTGCCCGAGCTTAAGGCCGCGATTTCCAAAAAGCTTAACGATGAAAACAATGTGCCGACGGCGCCTGAGAACATCGTCGTGACCAATGGCGCCAAGCAGGCCGTTTATGAAGTCCTGCAGGTCTTGTGCGAGACGGGCTCGGAGGTGCTGGTGCCAGTGCCCTGCTGGGGCACTTTCACGGAGGCGGTCAAGCTTGCCGGGGCCGTTGCAGTTCTGGTGCCGACCGGCGCCGATCATCAGCTTGACCTCGACGCGCTTGAGCGCGCGGTCACCGCAAAAACTGCGGCGATCATCCTCAACACGCCGAATAATCCCACGGGTGCTGTTTATCCAGAGGAGACGCTGCGCGCGGTCGTGGCGCTGGCGCAAAAGCGCGGCCTCGCGATCATCGCCGATGAGGCCTACGAGGCGCTCGTCTACGACGGCGCGCGGCATGTAAGCGTTGCGTCTCTGGGTGCCGCGGCGGCTGAATGCACGATCACGATCCAGACATTTTCTAAGAGTTTTGCGATGACGGGCTTTCGCGTCGGCTACCTCGCAGGGCCCGCCGATGCGGCTCAGGCCGTGGGGCGCAGGCACGGGCACATGACCGGCAACGTCTGCACATTCGCGCAATATGGAGCGCTGGCCGCATTGCAATTAGGCGCGGAGCACCGTTCAGCCTGGCGCGCCGCGCACCAGAAGCGGCGTGACATCGCCTTTGAACTGGGCGCAAAGTTGTTCGACTGCGTCAAGCCCCAGGGGGGGCTATTCTTATTTGCGGATGCCCGCCCTTATCTCAGCGCGCGGTTTCCCGACTCCGCGGCGCTCTCTGCCTATATTCTGGAAAAGGGAAAGGTTGCCGTGGTTCCCGGTTCGGCATTCGGCCGCGAAGGTTTTCTGCGCTTGAGCTACTCCGCGCCGGAGGCGACATTGCGCGAAGCCTTCTCGCGCTTGGCGCAAGCGCTATGAAGGGGCTGAGCGTAGGCTTGATCGGCTTTGGACGCTTGGGACGTCTTCTCACGCGCCACTTCGCGCATGACCTTTCGATTTATGTCTACGACGTGAAGCTCGACGCTCGATGCGCGCGCGCGTTGGGTGCTGTGCCCGCGACGTTGGCCCAGGCCTGCGCCCAGGATGTCGTCGTTCTGTGCGTGCCGATGGCAGACTTTGAAGACGTGGTGCGCAGCATCGCAACTTTGGTCCGTCCGAATGCGCTCGTCGTCGACACCTGTTCAGTTAAGGAGTATCCGGTCCGCGCGCTGAAGCGCTGGCTGCCGAAAAATGTGAGCCTGCTTGGCGCGCATCCCAATTTCGGCCCCGACAGCGCGGGCGCTTCGCTTCAGGGCCGCACGGTCGTGCTGTGCCGCGTGCGCATGACGCAGTCCCTGTACCGGCGCGCCCAGCGCGCGCTTGAGCGCAAAGGCTTGGCTGTCGTCGAACTCACGCCGCGCGAACATGACCGCAGAATGGCCTCGTCGCTGGTGCTGACCCATTTTATCGGACGCGGGCTGATCGCCTACGGGGCGAAGACGACAGGCGTTGATACGGAAGGCTACAAGCGTTTGCTGTTAATTCTAGAAACAGTGCGGAATGACAGCTGGCAATTGTTCTTGGACATGAACCGGTTTAACTCGTTCGCCGAGCCCATGCGTCGGCGCTTCCTCTCAGCGCTGAATCGGACGGATCGCCAGGTGCGGCCTTGAAGGTCGCTTACCAGGGAGTTCCCGGCGCCTACAGCGAGGCGGCGTTGCTCCGTCATTTCGGCGCGAATGCCGAACCCGTCGGCTTTGCGTTCAGTGAGCAGGTCTTTGACGCCGTGGAAGATGGGAGCGTGGACTTCGGCTTTGTGCCGGTGGAGAACAGCATCGCCGGCTCCGTCGGAATCAACACCGATCTGCTGTTGGAGCGGAATGTGTTCGCTATTGCGGAGGCATACCTGGCGATCGATCACTGTCTTCTGGCCCGCCAGGGCGACAAAATCGAAGACGTCGCCGTCGTCTATTCGCACCCCGTCGCTTTGGCTCAGTGCCGTGATTTTCTCAATCAACGCGGCTTGAAGGCCGTTGCCGAGTACGATACGGCCGGTGCCGCCGAACTTGTCGCCCGGCGCCGTCTTCCCGGAGAAGCCGCGATTGCCTCAAAGCATTGCGCCTCGGTCTATGGCCTGGAAATTCTGGCTACGGACATTCAGAGCGTTAAGGAGAACTTCACGCGCTTTCTTGCCTTTTGCCGTGTCCAGGATGCGCCTGCGGGCCTAAAAACGGAAAAGACCAGCGTGGCCTTCTCCGTTGACCATCATCCCGGGGCGTTGCTTAATTGCCTGAAACTATTCGCCGAACACGCGCTCAACTTGACCAAGATCGAGTCGCGGCCCATCGCGTCGAATCCATTCGAGTATTCCTTCTTTATCGATTTTTTTGGCGGCGTGGACGATGCGGCCGTGACGGCCGCGTTGATTGAATTGCGCGCCCTCGCGCGCCATGTGAAGGTGCTTGGCGCCTATCCCGCGGCCGAGCGCCCGACTTCACGCGCATAAGGATCGGCGTAAAAATAACTATGTGTTCGATCCCTTTCTTCAGGAGACGCTTTCCAACTCGCCACCTGCGAGCATTTTATAGAATAGGACAGCCATGGCGCTCCTGATTCTCAATGCTTCTCAGATCCTGACCATGGCGGGTCCTTCAGGGCCCCGCTCGGGAAAGGACAAAGACACGCTTGGCCTGGTACGCGACGGCGCGGCGCTGATTGAAAAAGGGAGGATTATCGCGGTGGGCCCCAAGGCTGCCGTGCTGTCTGAGCCGATGGCGCAAGGCGCCAAAATACTGAGCGCTGAAGGCCGTGTGCTTCTGCCCGGATTCATCGACGCGCATACGCATCCTGTCTTTGCCGCGCCCCGTCTTGAAGATTTCGAGGCCCGCATCGCGGGCAAGAGTTATGCCGAAATAGCCGCGCAGGGCGGCGGAATTTTATCCACCGTCAACGGGGTCCGCGGCTCAAAAGAGGCCGATCTCGCCAAGGGTCTGATCCGGCGCGCGCACAACTTCATCGCCTCGGGCACGACGACAATCGAGGCCAAGTCCGGCTATGGCCTCGATCTCGACAATGAGCTGAAACTCCTGCGCGTGCTGCGGAGCGTGTCCGCATGCGGACCTCTTGAGATCGTGCCCACCTTTCTTGGCGCGCATTGCGTCCCGCCCGAGTTTCAGGGACAAAAGGAAAAGTTCATTGAGCGCGTCTGCTCTCAAATGATCCCGCGCGTGGGGAGTGAAAAGCTCGCGGTATTCGTAGACTTATTCTGCGAGAAAGGATGGTTCGATCTCGCCGACCTCGAGCGTGTCGCGGTCGCGGGCTCTAAGGCAGGCCTGAAACTCAAGGTCCATTGCGAACAACTCTCTCGAATGGGCAGCATTAAAGACGCTCTCAAGCTCGGAGCCATCACGGTCGATCACCTGGACTGCGTGGAGGAAGCTGACATCACAGCGCTCGCGGCCTCAAAGACTCTCGCCTGCTTGGCGCCCGGCTCGAACTATTTTCTTAATAAGCCCTACCCGCCCGCGCGCCGACTGCTCGACAGAGGGGCGGCAGTAGCGCTCGCCAGCGATTTTAATCCGGGAACGTGCCCCTGTTTTGATATGCGCATGATCATCTCGATTGCGACCACGCAGATGAAGATGAGCCCGGCCGAAGCGCTCGTCTCCGCGACGATCAACGGCGCACACGCGCTCGGCCTGGGTGCGACGCACGGCTCCCTTGAGCCTGGAAAGAGCGCCGACATCGTCTGCTTTGACGCCGAGGATTACCGCGAACTCGCCTACTGGTTCGGCGCCCCGCGCACACGCTGGGTCCTTAAACGTGGAGAGATCGTCTATAATTGCAGGACTCCTGACATGTCCACATATACAGGCGCGCATAATTAACAGGACATACTTGCTGGGAACATAGCACGATTCTTTCCGACATGCCACATGTGCTGCGGGAGGATCGATGCTTCCACGTCTTATCCAGTTGCATCCGAAGACCTATCAGCGACTTGCGCGGCTACGCAGAGAAGCCGAGAGCGACGGTGCCTATCGCGTAGCCAAGCGACTGCACGCTGTGTTGCTCAATGCCGATGGCCACAGTAGCGGTCGTATCGCGGATATCCTTAAGGCGCCGAGATCACGAACCTCCGAGTGGCTGGCTAATTACGAAACGCATGGGGAAGAAGGTCTTCTTGAGGGGCAGCGCTCGGGACGACCGGCGCGGTTGTCGCAAGGCCGGTCTGGGCCGCCTTGGCGCGGCAAACGCGCCGCTGATCGTCTACGGAGACTTCCTGCTTCTCCGTGGATTGCCGATAAAAGGCCCAGGCTTTTTTCATAGAGTCCCTATTGGATATACGTTTAAAGGGCGATTATGGTTCCTCTCGTTTTACCGCAAGCCGATCAAAATCCCTGTCGTAAGAGAGAACGCCATCAAGTTTGCGTTCCGCGATAGCCGCCGCGATATAACAGTCCGTAAAGTCAACGCCGTGATTCCCGTATAGGGTGACGGCGCGCATGAGCCGCGCTCGGTTCTCAAAATCCAGCATGGGAGCGTCCAAAAGGGGCTCCACCATTTCCGCGACCAGGGCATGCTTGACCCGGTAGACTTTTTGGAGAACCCACACGACTTCGGCCATGACCAGATCGGATACCCACAGATGCTGGCCATCATCCTCGGATTTCTTGAGCAGCCGCCCGACGGCTTCCGCCTTGGCCTTGTCGTCTTCCATCAACCAACGAACGAAGATGTTGGCGTCGGCTGCTATCATGCGGCTCTCCCGCGCGAATCGGACAGAATCTCGACCTGCCGATGAGCCCGCCATTCTTGGATTTCCTTCTTGATTTTTTTCCAGTCCGAGGACTTCCCCTTGCCGTACTTCTTGAGCGCCCCGCGCACACTCCAGATATCGCGCTTGAGCGGAATCATGATGGCACGGTCGCCGTCGGCGACGAAAAAGACCTTGTCCCCGACCCCGAGCTGCAGGGCGTCCCGCACTTCTTTGGGCACGGTCACCGTGCCCTTGACCGTCACCTGTGTTCCTAGCATGATCTCATCTCCAGATGGTATGGTATCTACTTACTTTACCATACTATTATAGCTCATAGCATACTTACTGTCAAGGGCTTTGGCTTGCGCGGCGTGTCCATTCAACACCGGAAACCAGAACGTCCTCTTCGAGGGAGCGACGGCGGGCAATAATGCCGACATGCTCGACGCCCAGCGCCTTGGCGAGGAGCGCGAGTGATTCGCGATTGGCCCGACCGTCTTCGGCAGGTGCTCTGACCGAGATCTCAAAGGTGTCCTCCGACTTCTTGGTCAGGGACGCGGCCTTGACGTCTGGGTGAACGCGGAGTTTGATCAGCATCGCCCAGGCGGCGTCATTGTAGCCGCTCTCCAGGGCTCAGCGGACCAGACGATAGCGGCGGAGCGTCAACATCGGTCACGACTCCCGTTTTTTCACAACGAGGACATCCCCAATAAATCCTCAAAGGATTGTGGACCCAGCCAATGGAAAGGACTCCAAGGCAAAAGCGGCGCGGCTCCGGTCCTGCCATACACGGAATGTCTGAGGGCAACATTCCGCCCTCATCCAGCGCTACCACCTTCTGAGCAAATTTGACCACGGCGCCAAAAAACTCGGCTACTTGTCTCGCCGGTTCCGGAGCGGCGGGGTCGTTCAGGGCGTCTTTGAAATGGCTCGCCTTCGTAACGTACATTATCGGCACGTCTCTGATCTCTCGGAAAGGCGGCTCTTGAATCCCTGGAGCTGGTGACTTGGTGACGTCTTTCGGATGTTCTCCCGACCTGTGCGGGATAACACTCTGGATTTCGTTTCGCATGTAGAGTCCGATGCCCTTCATCCAATACAACTCTTCTTTAGTTGGTGGATTCTTCTGCAACTGAAGCAGGGTCTTGTAGCCGCGTTTCTTGAGGAATGTCACGGCTCTCGACGAAAGACCGCCCCATGCCGTTCTCAGAAATTCATTCCGCTCCATTTTCTTCTGAATGACCCAGACGTTGGAAGCACTGCACCTTAATTCTTTCGCTATCTGGCTGGTTGTCTTGCCCTCTGCAACGCTCATTTGGATGCGGGTGTGTTTGCGGAAATAAACGATGTCCTCGATATCCATGTATGTCAGCGTGGGATAGCGACTCTGAATCCACCGATGCGCATGCCCACTGCTCCAAAGAGCCAGGACCTCTTCGGTTGGAACGCCTTTTATGATCGGCGGCAGAGTCAGTAATTGTTTCTTTGGTTTCATGGGGACATCAGGACATAACGCCTATGCGTCGGAGTTCAAGGTATACAGGCGCGTATAATTAACAGAACACACTTTCTGGGAACATAGTACGATTCTTTCCGACATGCCACATGTGCTGCGGGAGGATCGATGCTTCCACGTCTTATCCAGTTGCATCCGAAGACCTACCAGCGACTTGCGCGGCTACGCAGAGAAGCCGAGAGCGACGGTGCCTATCGCGTAGCCAAGCGACTGCACGCTTCAGTGCCGCTTCGCGCTCAACGGCACGGGCATGCAGAGATCGATATTGGCCTACGCGCCACTCCAGCTCGCGCACATCGTTCGGTGCTTCATCGACCTTGGTCGCCACGCAGAAATTCTAGACAAGACACGCGGTGTGTGTTCAACTGAATGTCAGATTTCAGTCAGGCATGGAATGGGTTCACAGAATGTTTACCTTGCATGGGTCCTTAGTCCCAAGGTCCTCTGGGTCATTTGATAGGCGTTTTTAGGCTGGAAG
>CAZGVK010000036.1:0-27175 GCA_964529095.1 uncultured Elusimicrobia bacterium | reverse complement strand
CGAAAGGGCGCGCTTGAAAGTCTCCATCCAAACGCCGGGCCGCGGCAGGATCCTGAGCAAGGCGGGGCAGGATGAGAGGACCGCGTAGGGCGTCGCGGTTCCAAGACCGAGCGCGGCGAACACGGGGAGGGCCTCCCACGCGGGCCGCGTCAGCGCCCAGGCGAGCGCAGTGCCCATGAACGGGGCGGTGCAAGGCGCGGCGACGACAACCGCGAACACGCCGGAGAGAAAAGAACTTTTGTCTCCGGCGCGGTCGCCGAAAGCCATGAGGCGCGTGCCGACCTCGAAAAGCCCGAGGAGGTTCAGCCCGATGGCGGCGAACAGCACGGCCATAAAACCGACCACCACCGGCGACTGAAGTTGGAAGCCCCACCCGAGGGACACGCCGGCCGCGCGAGCGGCGATCAGGACTCCGGCCAGCGCGAGGAAGCTCGAGACCACGCCCGCCGTATAGAAAAGCGCATGCCCGCGCTCTGGACGATCAAGAAATCCCGCCACTTTGATTGCGAGCACCGGGAACACGCAGGGCATGAGATTGAGCAATAGTCCGCCAAGAAAAGCGAGCGCCAATGCGCGCCCGGCCTCGCCGCCGGAGGAGACCGGCACGGAGATTTGAACGGGCGGCAGCCCCGGGCGAACGAGGATGCCGGCCACTGTTTTTAAATCCGGCGCGCCCGGCGCCTTCCGCAACGAGAGCTCGGTGCGCGTGAGCGCCACCATGACAGCGCCGCGCGCGCCCTCCAAAACCCCGGGCGTCTCTGAAAAGAACTCCGCGAGCGGGTGGCGGCCTGCGATCTCAAGGATTATAGTGTCACCTCGATGCGCCGCGCTGAGCACGGCCGAGGAATCAAGCCTCGGCAGTTCCGCGAGGGCCTGCTCGATGAGGCCGGGGGGCGCCGGCACGGCCGTGAGTTCGGCTTTTCCTGGAATGCACACATCCGCGCACTCGAGCCATTTTGCCGTCGCACGCCGCACGCCTGCGGGAAGGCGAACCGGGATGATTGTCTCTCCGCTGTAGCCGAAGCTGGTGAGAGGCCCCACGACGATGCGCTCGGGCGCCGGCCATTCTAAGGTTCCAGTCGATAGAACCGTCGCAATCCCCGCGTCGCCGGGATTGATCCAGTAGGTATGCCAATGAAGCTTATGTTCCAGGCGCAGAGCAGCCCCGACGCTCGAGACGATTAAAGATGCCTTCACGTTTCCAGCGGTTGCAGTGGAGGCGGGGGCAGACAGAAGCAGAAGTAATGCGCAGGCTTTCATGTCAGCATTTAACGGCGCAACTATCGACTGCAGTATTGATTTCAAATAATCCTCCATGGCGCTCAGCCCTTCACTTCGAGGCGCGGGAAATAGCGGCGGAGGATGTCGCGCCAAGAAGCGCCGAGGCGGGCCTGGCCCACAGCTCCCATGCGCGAGAAGCCGACGCCTGAGCCTGTGCCGACACCCCATAAGATGATGCGCGCAACACGCCTGCCCTCCATCAAAGGTTGAATGGTGAAGAGCGTCGAGCGCAAAGAGCTGGGGGCGAGGAGTTCTGCGATCTCCTGATTTCCGGTGTACCGCGCCGTGCCGCCGGCGCCGATGACTTCAAGCGCGCGGACGCGGCCCGTCGGCGTGCGTCCGGCGATGCGCAGATGCAGGATCGCGCCGATATCTTTGCGGCGGCTGATGCGTTGACGCAGGTCGCGAGCGTCGAGGAGATAAACCCAGCGCGTCGAGTTTGGAGTAGCGCTCGCTGCGGCCTCGCTAAACAATCCCTGGGGCGGGACCTCATGCGTGTAGCGCTCGAGTTCAACGGGAGTGCGCCAAAGAACGCTCGACGCGGCTGAATCCTGAACCGAAACGAGATGATCAAGACCGCGCGCGCCGGTTTCAGCGCCAGCTTCGGTGACGCCGCCGCTGTCCTCATGCTGAAGGACGCGGATCGAACGACCTTGCAGGCAAAGAGCTAAACCGACGGTGTCTGCGACGGCCTCGGCGGCCGAACGCAGTTCCCCGCTGACGCCGATCGTGCGCTGTGTCGAATCATCATCGAGGATATCCCACAGTTCGACCGTCTTATCGCGATTTCCAATCGCAAAGTACGCCTCCGTGCGCGCGACCACGGCTTGAGCTCGCAGAGCCTCTGGCGGGCTATCGATCGGCAAAGCAAGCGAGACGACGCCAATGAGGTACTGCTCGACTGCCGCCACCTGCACGAGGCGAAATCCCCCTGCAGCGGGCACGACTGAAACAGCGCTGCGAACCTCGCGGTCGCCAGGATCAATGCCGATCGGATCGTCGATTTCGGCATTCTTGATAAGAATGGACCCGTTCGTTGAGTCCGCTTCGAAGGTGAACGGGACAGTCGAGGTGAAGATTATATTTAAGGCGGCATCCCGGACCTCGACGAGGCCGCTCTCCGTCCGGAAATAAATTTCCCAGGCATCGAACGGGCGGCCGTTATCGCGTCGCGCCCCATTAAAAACGGAGGTCACTTTAAACACGCTGTTCGCCATGATGTGCGCGCGTTTTAAGATCGCTGGACGTCCCTCGGGTCCGCCGTAAAGGCCGACACGGATCGAAGAAGTTGAGCTCAGCGCTGTTTCGGCGCTGCGCTCGAAGTCAAGGGCCGGACGCGCAATACGGCGCACACCCGCTGCGGCATCGAGATCGCCCGTGATGGAGCGCCCGAGTTTCTCATACCGCTTGCGCGCGTCGACATTTTTCGGATCGAGCGACACAATCTTCCTATAGGCGCGCCAGGCGGCATATTTGTCTCGCGCCTCAGCCAACGCGTGAGCGAGTGCATTCAATGCCTCGTTGTTGGCGGGATCGATTTCGACGGCCTGACGAAGATAGGTCAACGCCGTCTGAGGGTCGCCTCTCGACAGCGCCGCCTCTGCGATGAGCTGGGCTGACAGGGAAATGGCATAGGGCCCGGAAAGACCCGCCTGGCGCAAGGCCGTATCCGCGGCCTTGCGCTTCCCGTCGAAAATGAATGAAAGCCCCAGCCCGACGTTCGCCTCGGCCTGAGTGGCCGTCGTTGAGGCGCGCTCCAGAGCATGCGTAAACGCCTCACGCGCCTCGCGTCGTCGGCCTGTGGCGAGCTCAGCCCAGCCGCGCTGATTCCAGATAAAACCGTCCGCGCTCTCAAGTTTCGTCGCCTTCAACCACTCAGCGCTCGCCTCCTCATGCCGGCCCTGGTCACGAAGAATGAGCGCACGATCGGCAACGCTGACATCGGCGTCTGCCCCTGCCGGCATCGCCTGAAGAAGGGCGCCGAGAAGCGCTCCAATAAAAGAAACTCGGCGCTTCATTTCCGCACGGCCTTGCTCTTCGGACGCGGACTGTCGTTGGGATCAGCGTTGAAGTCCGCGGCTATGGCAGGCCGGAAGGTTTCCTTATTCTGAGGGATGGCCAGCCGCAGCTTATTGAGACGCTCGACGGCCCACGAGCGATACGCGGGCGTATCGAAGGCAAGCGCGTTGTCTGCAAGACGCTGCAATGGCGCAACCTGAAATCCCTTCACAGCGGCGGTCGCGATCTCCGCGCTGACCGCACGGTAAAGCCCTTTTAGTTTTGCCGATTCGCGCGCCGAAACGGTATTGATGATGTCGGCGGCAAGCGGAGAGGCCGCCGTCGCCGGCGGATGAAGCAGGAGGTCGGCGCGTCCCAGCGCCGAGCCTCCGCATCGTCCGCCGATCCAAATCGCCGCCAGGATGGCCGCGACGAAAATGATGACGCGGCGCTCAAGCAGACGAAGCAGGAGGTCCATCAGGGGATCAGCTCGCGGTAGACTGCGGCGCCAAGGGACCTCCAGCGGGCGGCGTCGTACACGCAATGATGATCTTGTTCGCGGCTGCCGGCAGGCCCATGCACTTCTGCCCCATTTCTTCGATCTCCTGAGCGATGTACCAGGCAAGTATCTTTTGATCCGCGGCGCGAATGTGCTGGTGGGCAAGCAAAGACATATCGTGGAGCGCTTTCATCAAGTTGGCTATACGCGAAACGGCGCGCATGACGCCGGTCGCGAACTTCAATGCGCTGACGTCATAGGCGGCCGCATGCTCCATCGCCGCCACCTGTCCGGGCAAGGTCGCAAGATCCATTCCGAAGGCGCGCAAGCCGGCGCGGAAGTTCTGCAGGTCATAGCTATACATCGTGTCGTTGTCCTTCATGCCATTCTTCGCCGCGGAAGATATTTTGTGGGCGCGGAACAAGAGGTCTTCAAGCTTTGCCGTGACGGCACCGATGCGATCGGCGACGATTGCGAGGCGGCCTTCGAGCTGCTTCAGTCCGGGGACTAGATCCATCGTATTTCTTTAAAGATCATCCTTCACTCCGTCGGCGGGCGGTTCCACGATCGGCGCATTGTCACCTGGAACGCTGAGCCTTAAGTCAAGCGCACTCTCTTTGAGAACCTTCTTGCCCTTGATCTTGACGGGCTTCCGCTTCGGCGGCTCAGGGGGCTCTGAAGCCTGCGCGCTCAACGCCGACTTCGCTTCAGGATTAGGGCATGAGCTTTCCTCAAGGTTTCCAACTGAAGCCTGCGCGCTCAACGCCGACTTCGCTTCAGCGTTGCGGCCGATGAGGGTCTGCGCATCGAGATCCACTTCAAATTCATACGCAATCGTCGGCGCATCCGGGGTTTCATTGCGGGCGAAGTAATTGACCTTCACGCGGTTGCCGACGAGAGTCTCCGCCATCCACGGAGACAGGTTCCCGACGGGCGGCGCCAAACTCTCCAGCACTTGCGCGAGCGTGCGGTTTCCGGGCAACATCCACGCCTTTGCGACATCAACGGCGCGCTGTTTCAAATCGACTGAGGTTTCCGTCCCCGGTGCTGCCATAAGCGGCGCCGGGGACGGCGCGGGAATCGGCGCAGGGGCCTGAACCCGGCGTCGGTCCGGCATCAAAACGCCTATGAAGACGAGGCCCCCGAGCGCGACGAGGCCCAATATTCCACCGATCAGCAGTGTTTTCTTGCCCTTCGGCGCGGGCGCTCCATCCGGCGCCGGCGCCACTTCCGGCATGAGCGCGCTGGAAGACGCCGCGTCAAACAATATCGGATCAACGCTCGCTCCCATGCCCTTCGTCTCGACAGCGCCGGGCAAGAACGGACCGTGTTCGACGTCGATCGCCGGAAACTGAAGAAGTTCTATGGGTGCTACGCCCGTGATGGGCGGATCAATGACAGGCGCAGGGGCTGGGACCGGTGCTGCAGGCGGCGGAGACGACAGCGCATTCTCTTCCAAGGACGCCGGCGCCAATGGCGCGACAGCGGCGAGGATTTCAGCAGGCTGATTCTTCCCTTCATCAAGGCGGCAACGCAGTTGCTCAACGTCATGCCCTAGGTCCGTCAAAATCTGCCTCTGCTTTTCGACATCCTGCCCGATACGCCTATCCTCTTCTACGGCCTTGTCAAGCGTATCGCTGAACTGGCGCACCGAGGACAAACGGTCCTCAATACCGGCGATTTGCCGCTTAATTTCCACCGCCGTTGCCTTGATCTCGCACAATTCATTGCTCTTGCCGGCGAGTTCCTGCTGCACTGCTGAGAGTTCCGCATCTTTGGCGCGCAGGCCCTCTTGAAGCTGAAGCACGACCTCTTCGAGCACGGCTACTTTTTCCTGTATGCCGGCAAGCTGGGAAATATCCTTAAGGGTCGGCTCAGGCGGCATGCCGGCGATTGAGGACACGGCAGCCTTTTCTCCCTTGCTCTCGTTTGCCTGGACGAGCGCCGCCGAGAGGTCAGGAAGCATCCCTGCGGGCTGCCAATCACCCATGCTGGTGCCGCCGCGTCCCTGCAGGCAGACCAAAGATTCCGCTGAAAACACCGGAATCTTTCCTAACTCCTCAGGCTCATAAGGGCCCAAGACTTGATTGTTCTGGAATATCCAATATTTCATGGGACCTTAATTATGGAAGAAAGACATGCCCGCACGGTGTCGAAATTATTAATCCCTAAAGAATAGCTACCGTCCACCGCCGCGTCAAGCCAAAAATCAACTCGAATTGTTTTTTAGATTTTGATATCATGGATTTCAGTGGATCGGTAGCTCAGCGGTAGAGCAAACGCCTCTTAAGCGTAAGGTCGTGGGTTCGATCCCCACCCGGTCCAAAATTTCACTGTTGGCCGGGACCGAGCCGCTTCGGTCCTTTCTTTTAATGGGCGGGTGGCGGAATGGCAGACGCGCACGGCTTAGGACCGTGTGCCGCAAGGCTTGGGGGTTCAAGTCCCCCCTCGCCCATTTCTAATCCCCGGCGGGAGACACTATGGGAATATTTTCAGCGCTGCGGTCCGACAATCCGAAATTCAAGAAGCTCAAGGAGGACGGCTGCGTCGTCACGCTCTCCATTGAGATTCCGCCCCAGGAAGCTCAGGGCCAGTCCCAGACGGAGCTTTTGCGCCTGCAGTCTCGGGCTCGCATCCCAGGTTTTCGCGCCGGCCGAGCGCCGCTGGAGATCATCAAGCAGCACTTCGCCAACCGCGCGCGCGCAGAGGCCGCAGAGGCCCTCATCCACAAATACCTGCCCACCGCCCTCACGGACCTCAAACTTCACCTCATCGATAGCCCGCGGGTCGAGAACATGCTATGGAAGGAAGGCGATCCACTCCTGATCACTCTCCGCGCGGAGGTGGCACCCACGCCCATCGTTAAGAACTATCATAAAATTTCCGTGACGCGTAAGCCGCAAGTCGCCGATGCGGCCGTCATGGACAAGCGCCTCGAAGAACTTCGCGATGCGCAGGCGCGCCTGGAGATCTCGCCTATGGAGACCGTCGAGGAGAATCATTTTGTCGTCATTGCCTACTCCTCAACACGCAACGGCAAGTCCCTGCCAAATGCGAAAATCTCCCACGAGCTCGTGGATATGTCCTTGAAACAACGCGTTGCGGGCCTCACCGAAGGCCTCAAGGGGATGAAGCGCGGCGAGTCCAAAATAATCACGGTCAAGCTCGGAGATCTCGACACCGCACTGGACATCACCGTCACCGAGATCAAAACAAAAATCATCCCTGAGCTTGACGCCGAGTTTGCCAAGGACATGGGCGCCGACGGCATTGAGGAGCTGAAGAGCAAACTCAAAGAGATCCTCGACCGCGAGGTTAAGTCCGACTCCGAGTTCGACGTCGTGCGCCAGATTGAAGAAGCGCTCGTCAAGACCAACGCCTTCCCG
This sequence comes from uncultured Elusimicrobia bacterium, assembly GCA_964529095.1. Classification (GTDB taxonomy): domain Bacteria; phylum Elusimicrobiota; class Elusimicrobia; order UBA1565; family UBA9628; genus GWA2-66-18. The sequence continues at coordinate 20,011 of CAZGVK010000036.1, read as the reverse complement.
CTGCCCCCTTCATTGGTCGCGCGCCAACTCGACGGCATGATGGAAAAAATGACCCTTCGTCTCGCAGCCACCCCTCTTCTGGAGAAAACCCTTCCCGAACTGCGCGCGCAGCTCCTGCCTAAGGCCGAAGACGAACTCCGCCTCATGTTCGTGCTGGTGGCGATCGCCGACAAGGAAAAGATTTCCGTTTCTGATGCCGAGATCGCCTCCGCGCTTGAAGAGGACCTCAATCATGCGGAGAACGACGCTGGAAAAAAGAAAATCGTCGATTTCTTCACCCATCGCAGAAATGATGTCGCGCACCTGCTCCGTGCACGAAAAACCATCAAACTCCTGAAGGAAACGGCAGTCTACAAAGACTCTTAGAAAAGGTATTCTCTGCCCATGATCGCCTCCTCGCCCCAGGTTCCTCCACGGCCCGCTGCACCCCCCCGTCCGGCGCGTCTGCCCCTCTTGGCGGTCCGCGATGTCGTCGTCTTCCCGCACATGGTATTGCCGCTCTCCGTCGGACGGCACAAGTCGGTGAAGGCCATCGAGACGGCGATGAGAGAGCACGGGAAGTTCCTGTGCGTGGTGGCGCAAAAGGATGTCAGCGTCGAGGATCCGAAAGCCGAGGACATGTTCAACATGGGCGTGCTCGTTGAGGTCGTGCAGTATCTCAAGATGCCCGACGGCACGCTCAAGGTTTTTTTGCAGGCGCACACGCGCACGTTTGTGAAGATCCTGGGATTTAACGCCGAAGCCGGCCATTGGAACGCGGCTCTCTCCTACCCTGAGAAACCTCTTAAGAGCACCGCTGAAGCGAAGGCGTTGATGCGTCTGGCGCTCGAGGTCGGCGCGGAACACGCGAAATTCATGCGCGCCTCCGCCGAAATGCCGCCGCTGAGCAGCATCGAGGACGCCTCAGAACTCTCCGACAAGCTCGCGGCCATCACTGTCGCCAAAGCGCCTGATCGCCAGGCCTTGCTTGAGGCGCTTGACCCCAAGGCCCGCCTCGAAAAGCTGATCGTCATCCTAAGAGCCGATATCGAAATTTTAATGATTGAGAGAAAGATCCACGACCGCGTCAAAACGCAGATCGAGAAAACCCAGAAAGAGTATTACCTCAACGAGCAGATGAAGGCGATTCAGAAGGAACTCCGCCAGAAAGATGACTTCGCATCGGAAATGGAGGAATTCAAGAAGGCGATCGCCGACGCGAATATGCCCGAGGCCGCCGCGGCCGCGGCGTTGAAGGAACTGGGGCGTTTGGAAAAAATGGCGCCGTTCTCGCCTGAGTCAACTGTCTGTAGAACCTACCTCGACTGGATGACGCACATGCCCTGGTCGAAGACCACCACCGATGTCACCGATCTCGAGCGCGCCCAGGCCGTGCTCGATGAGGACCACAGCGGACTGCCTAAAATCAAGGAACGCGTCCTCGAATACCTCGCAGTCACCCAGCTCACCAAGGGCCTCAAAGGTCCCATCCTCTGCTTCCTAGGCCCTCCCGGCGTCGGCAAGACCTCTCTGGGGAAGTCCGTCGCGCGCGCGCTCGGGCGGAAGTTCGTGCGCATGTCGCTCGGCGGCGTGCGCGACGAAGCCGAGATTCGCGGCCACCGCCGCACCTACATCGGGTCCTTGCCCGGCCGATTGATCCAGCATCTGCGCAAGGTCGGCGCGCGCAACCCCGTCATCCTGCTTGATGAGATCGACAAGATGGGCTCGGACTGGCGCGGCGATCCTTCCGCCGCTCTCTTGGAAGTTCTCGATCCGGAACAAAATTCGACTTTCTTGGACCATTATCTCGATATAGAGTTTGACCTGTCGCAGGTGATGTTCATCTGCACGGCCAATGACCTCGGAGGAATTCCCGGCACCTTGCGCGACCGCCTGGAGATCATGAGCTTCTCCGGCTATACGCTTGCTGAAAAAACGGCTATCGCCAAGTCTCATCTACTCGGCAAGACATTCGAGATGCATGGCCTAAAGCCCGATCAACTCGTCATTGATGACGCGGCTCTTGAGCGAGTCATCGAGGAGTATACGCGCGAATCGGGCGTGCGCCACCTCGAACGCGAAATCGCGTCGTTGTGCCGCAAAGCGGCCCGAAAAGCGCTCGCGCCGAAAGCGGATGTCCTCAAGGTCTCGGCGCTGGATATCCCCAAATTGCTCGGACCCGCAAAATTCCCGCGCGCAAAGAACTCGTTTAACGGCGTCGGCGTCTCCACGGGTCTCGCCTGGACCGAGGTCGGCGGCTCAACGCTTGCCATTGAGGTTGTGGCCGTGCCCGGCAAGGGCGAGGTCCGGCTGACGGGACGGCTCGGCGAGGTCATGACCGAGTCGGCGCATACCGCCTTGAGCCATGTGAAGTCCGTCGCCGTGGAACTCGGAATTGCCGAGGCGGCCTTTCGCCGTCAGGATTTTCATATTCATATCCCGGAAGGCGCCACGCCTAAAGACGGTCCGTCAGCGGGGATAGCGCTTGCCACCGCGCTCGCAAGCCTGCTCTCCGGTCGCGCCGTGATGCCCGGGCTCGCAATGACCGGCGAGATTTCCTTGCGCGGGCGCGTCCTTGCCATTGGAGGCTTGAAGGAAAAGGTGCTTGCCGCCGACCGCGAGGGTATTTTGACCGTTCTTTTCCCCCAAGCCAACAAGAAGGATCTTGAGGAGATCCCTCCATCCATTCTCGCGCGGATCACGATGGTTCCCGTCGAACATTTTCGCGAAGTGGCAGCGCTTGCTCTCGGCCCGCTTCCCTCCGTCGTGCCGACATTGAAATCGGCATGGCTCGCCATCGACAATCTGCCGGAGACTTCTCCGACAACGAGACCCTCGTGAGCGTCAAAAACATCATGCTCACGCCGGGTCCAACGCCGCTTCCTCCTGCCGTGCTTGAAGCGCTGTCCCGTCCGCTGATCCATCATCGAACCGCTGAGTTCGGCCGCATGTTCATGTCGGTCCTTGAGGACATGCGCTTCGTCTATCGAACCGGAAGCGAGGTTTTAATGATGACGACCTCCGGCACGGGCGCCATGGAGTCGGCGGTTGTCAATCTGCTGTCTCCCGGAGACCTCTCCATCGTCTGCACGACCGGCGCCTTCGGCGAACGCTTCGTCAACATCCACAAGGCCTTCGGCCTTGCTCCCGTCGTGTTGCCCTTTGAATGGGGTGCGGCCGTCATTGCCCAGACGCTGAGGTCAGCGCTCAAAGCGAACAGAAACGTCAAGGCCGTATTCCTTCAGCACACCGATACTTCCACCGGCATCGTCAACGACCTGCAGACCTTGGCTGATATCGTGCGCACGGAATCTGATGCGCTCATCGTCATTGACTCGGTTTCAGGCCTTGCCGCTGAACCGCTTGAAATGGACTTATGGGGGCTTGATGTCGTCGTCGCCGCTTCTCAGAAAGGCCTCATGAACGCGCCGGGGCTCGGCTTCGCCGCGCTGTCCAAGAAAGCATGGAAGGCCGTCGAGACCGCCAAACTTCCTAAATTTAATTTTGACTGGAAATTGATGCGCAAGTCGCTTGCCGATCAGGAGACGCCGTGGACTCCGGCAATCTCGCTGGTGGCGGGCCAGGCGGCAGCTCTTAAACTCCTGCGCGCCGAGGGCATGGAGGCGTGCTGGAAACGCCACGACAGCCTTGCATCCTATGCGCGCAAACGGCTCTCCGAAACAATAGGCCTGCCCTTCTACGCGAAAAATCCGGCCAACATACTGACCGGCGTCGTCCTGCCCGCAGGCGTCGACGGCACCAAACTTCTCGCCGAGATACTGCTCGAAGAAGGCATTGCCATCGCCGGCGGCCAACTCCACCTGAAGGGGAAAATTGTCCGCTTGGCGCATATGGGCTACATCTCTCAAGCCGATGTCGATGCCGGCGTGAATGCCCTTGCGCGCCGTCTCGTTGGCGTTAAGGATTGACGCAATAATAACTATGTGTTTTTGGATGCCGATGCTTCACTCTAACTGCGTTGCTCGTCGGTCGCATACCTATCGGTATGCTCCCTTCTCGCGCCTTGTTAGAGTATCGCCTCGACATCCAAAATTCACAAAGTTATTATTGCGTCAACCCTAAGGCTTAAAATGACCCCGCAGCTGAAGGTCCTGGTTACCGACAAGATAGATCCAATCGGCCTCAAGCCGCTTGAGACGCATCCGGGAATCAAGCTCGTGTACCTGTTCGCGCCCAAGCCGGATGAGCTTGAGAAGGCCTTGCCTGATGTCGGGGCCTGGCTTGTGCGCTCGGAAACGAAGATCACGGCCCAATGGATCGCAAAAGCCCCGGCCTTGCGCCTGATCGGACGCGCCGGCGTTGGCGTCGACAATATTGATTTGGCGGCGGCAACACGGCGGGGCATCGCGGTCATCAATGCGCCTTCCGCCAACACCTTGGCGGCCGCCGAACATGCGATTGCCCTCATGCTGGCTTTGGCGCGTCATATCCCGCAAGCCGACTCTGAAACCAAGGCCGGCAAGTGGGATCGCGGAAAATTTAGCGGAGTGGAGCTGTTTGGGAAAACCCTCGGCGTCGTTGGCCTCGGACGCATCGGCAGAGAGGTCGCCAAGCGCGCTTTGTCCTTCGGCATGAAGCTCGTCGGCTGCGATCCATTTGTCACCGCTGCGCAGGCGCGAGAATTGGGCATTGAACCGCTTGAATTTCTCGACCTATTGTCTACGGCTGATTTCCTCACTCTCCACGTTCCCGGCGGAGAGAAGACCAAGAACATGATCTCCGCGGCAACGCTGGCCCAATCGAAAAAAGGCATACGGATCATCAACTGCGCCCGCGGCGACCTCATCGATGATGTCGCGCTCGCAAACGCGCTTAAATCCGGCGCCGTCGCAGGCGCCGCTCTCGATGTATTTCAGGCGGAACCGCTGCCCTCTGATAGCCCGCTTCGCGGTCTGCCTAATATTATCTTGACCCCTCATCTTGGCGCCTCCACGACCGAGGCGCAAAGCCGCGTGGCAACGGAACTAGCGCGGGCCATCATCGACTTTCACGAACAGGGTTTGGCGCCGAACGCGTTGAACATGCCCGGCTTTGAACCCGCGACGCTCGCCGTTCTCGGCGAGTGGTTGCCCCTGGCTGAGGCGTTGGGCTGTTTCCTCGCGCAGACGCTTGAGGGAGGCGTCAGCGAATTCACCTGCTCCTTTGAGGGAGACTACAGAAACGACGAGCGTCGTCCGCTCGCGGTGTCAGCGCTCAAGGGCTTTCTAACCCCGATCCTGGGCCCGGGGGTGAATTGGATCTCAGCGCCTGCCGTCGCCGCCGATCGCGGCATCAAGGTCGGCCAATCGTCTGACCCGCGCGCCTCCGGGGACATGCGCCGCATGCTGACGTTGACTGCCGTCACCGACAAGGAGATCGTCTCCGTCTCGGGCGCCGTCCTCGCCCCCGGCGAACCCCGCATTTTAAAGCTCGACGGCCAACTCATCGACGTGCGTCCTCAAGGTAAAATGATCGTCATCGCCAATACCGACGCGCCCGGCGTGATCGGGCGCGTGGGCACGTTTCTGGGGAAAGCGGGCGTCAATATCGCCGACATGCGGGTCGGCCGCCGCTCCGCACGGGGAGATGCCGTCATGATCCTCAATGTCGATGCGCGCACCCCCGCCTCGGTGCGCGCCGAACTCGCTCGCCTTGAAGGCATCCGCCGCGTGCATTGGGTGGAACTCTAAACGAGGCTCGTTATTTCGACGGGCGTCTCCCCGATGGAAAGCGCTACCGCAGCGTGCGTCACCTTGCCGCAGTATACGTTGATCCCCTTGCGCAGAGCCTCATCGCGGCGCACGGCTTCCTCGAGCCCGAGCCTGGCGATGTCCTGCGCGTATTTAAGCGTCACATTCGTGAGCGCGTAGGTCGAGGTGTGGCTGACGGCGCCTGGAATATTGGGAACCGCGTAGTGCAGAACCCCGTGCTTGACAACGACGGGTTGGTCGTGGCTGGTGACCGTGCTTGTCTCCACGCAACCACCCTGGTCGACTGCGACATCGACGATGACCGAGCCCGGCTTCATCTTCTTGACCATGTCTTCGGAGACAAGCGACGGGGCCTTGGCGCCCGGAATCAGCACGGCCCCGATCAGAAGATCGGATCGGACGACTGAGTTCATGATATTCTCATCATGGCTCATCAAAGTGCTCACCGCATTGCCAAACACATCGTCGAGATAGGCAAGACGTTGGGCTGACAAATCGAGAATATTCACTCGCGCGCCCATGCCGATAGCGATCTTCGCCGCGTTGATGCCGACAACACCGCCGCCGATAATCGTGACCACGCCGCGCGCGACGCCGGGAACGCCGCCCAAAAGCACACCGCGTCCGCCGTGGTGCTTCTCCAAAAACTGAGCGCCCAACTGAACCGCCATTTTCCCTGCGACCTCACTCATCGGCGTGAGCAGCGGCAGGCTTCCGTCCTTGAGCTGGATCGTCTCGTAGGCCACGGCCTTGATCTTGGCTTTGAGCAACGCCCTCGTCAAGAGCGGGGCAGGCGCCAAATGCAGATAAGTGTAGAGAATCTGCTCGGCATGGAACATGCCCCACTCTTCCTCAAGAGGCTCCTTGACCTTAATAATCATACCGGCATCGGCGAATAATCGCTTCTTGTCAACGATCGCAGCGCCCGCAACCTTGTATTCCTCATCGGTGATGCCCGATCCAAGGCCGGCGCCCTTTTCGACGAGAACTTTGTGGCCATCCCTGACAAGAGAGCGCACGCCTCCCGGAACGAGGCCCACGCGATGCTCGCGGTTCTTGATTTCCTTGGGCACTCCGATGATCATGATCTGTCTCCTGTGCAAATTCAGGGAAGTCCGAAAAAAGCGGCAAGCTCCTCCAAAGAGGACGCCCCACGCGGGAAGCCATTGACTCGCTTAACCACTTCGCCGCCCCGATTCGTGACGATAAATAATGGAACTCCACGCGCAGACATAGCCCCCTCGGCATCGAGCAAGGTGTCCGAGCCAAACAAAGCGGCCATCTCTTTGATCGGCGCCAATTCGGCAAGCCCGACGACGACACGACTGCTGACGCCGACCTTATCAAGGAAACGGCGCAGACGCACGATATCGGGCGTCGATTGATGGCAGGCCTCGCACCACGGAGCGACGATGACGGTCAGGCACTTCTCGGTATTGCAAGACGCAAGAGAAGGCCCCAAAGGCCCGCCCAAAGTGGGCAGGCGCACATCCGGGAGCCGCGGCGCCACAGCACTATTGCAGGCGACAAGCGCGACGATTGCCGTCAAAACGGCGGCGCGGACTTTCATTGATTAATTGAGATGGTGGGCGGCAAAGGCAGCTTTGACGCGCTGCCTCAATTGGCTCACCCATAAGGTAGTAAATTATTTGCTGGAAAAAAAATCAGAAATCGCCTGAGCCTTGCAGGTTAATCAAAAAACTGTTATATTGCTTTCGCCGTTATGCAGAAAACCATTGCAGCTTTATTAGCGGTTGCTTACCTCGGGCTGCATAACTATTGTTTCGCCTATGCCATGGTCTGCGGCGAAGCCCACCATGTCCCTTCATTATCCTCAAGCCTCGCCCAGCACGCGGATCAACATCATTCTCATTTTGAAGACCATGGCCCGCAGAAAACCGATCATCATGGAGATTCCCAGCAATCACACTCGCATGACCATAGCGACTCCGAAGGCACTGACCCATGCTGCATCAATTCTCAGCAAGCATCGGCGCTGATCTCGCCGCAGCCGGTTCTGGCGGCCAATTTTTTCTCGCTGGGCATCGCCTTTGCCGCCGTTCCCCCGAATGGCACGTGCGTCGCGAAGGAAGCAGGCTGCTCCCTTAATAAGCACGGCCCCCCGAGGTTGGTCTATCAAGACGCTGTTCTCTTCCCCCGCAGTTCACGAGCTCCGCCCCGCCTCCCGAGCCTCTAAGGGTTGACGCAATAATAACTTTGCGAATTTTGGATGTCGAGGCGATACTCTAACAAGGCGCGAGAAGGGAGCATACCGCTAGGTATGTGACCGACGAGCAACGCAGTTAGAGTGAAGCATCGGCATACAAAAACACATAGTTATTATTGCGCCAACCCTTATCTGCCTGACCCCGTCAACGGCCCGGGATTGTCGAATATTTGCGTTTATCCATCAACCAGCGATCCGCGGCTGCGGGGCCTAAGACCGTCGCGGCCGGCTCGAACGGGCGCTGGATGCGGATCGGGTCGAGGATAATTTGTGGCCGCAAGTACGTCACCTCAAAAAAGCCCGGAACGCCGGTGAATTCGCCGCGGAGAGCTTCCGAGCTTCCGAGCAAGGCGAGGGCATATCTGCCCGGCCCCAGATTGTCGAAGACAAACCGGCCGTCTCGTGCGGGAACGCGCGAGCCCGACAGCCAATACTCGGTGCTTTTCGTCGCGGAGCTCCTCCAGACCAGGAACAGGCCTACGCGCAGTTCGGCGGCGCTTCGGTCATTGAGCAGGAGCGATCCTGAAACACGGCCCTCGCGCAGGTCTTCAAGCGGGCCGATCTCGATGCGCTTGTTGCTGACAGCCCAAAGCCCGTCTAGGCGAGCCAGCCACTTGCGCGCCTTCGCCTCGTCGCCAAAACGAGCGTAGGCCGCGGTGAAGCCTTCAAAAATAAGCTGGGAATCTCGCGCCGTCTCAAATCCCTCAACGCGGGAACCGGTCGCCGCATCGAGTCGTGAAAGCTTCGCGTAGCGCTCGTCTGTCACCGGGCCTGCGCGAAGCAGTTGGAGTGCGCGCAAATAATCCGGATACACGCGGCCGGGGACCGCGAGCATCAGCGCGTCAAGCGCTCGTTTCTCATCCCACCTCTGCAGGTGGCCGAGACGCACGGCCGCAAGCGCCTCGGTTGCGAATATTCCCCGAAACTTATTTTTAGAAAGAAAAGCTTCGATGCGTTTGATGCTCCCGGGCGCCAAATCCGCGGTTTCCGAAGACATGCGCCGCGCCTCAATATGGTAGGAACTCTTTGGTGTCGGGTACAGCCAGGCAACTGCGAGCGTGGCGGCGGCCTGATTTGTCGGCACGCCCGCGGCCGCGGCGAGCGAACGCGGACCAAAGCCCCAGACGCGGGAGAGCGTGGCCTCGGTTCCAAAAGTGGCGAGCGCCCATATCGAGACAAGGCAAAAAACGATCCGCCGCGACATCGTCCGCCGGTCTTCCCTGAGCAAAGCCGCCGCAAGCGCTGCGTAAGTCATCGCCAGTGTCGGCATCAGCAGGGTCGTCACGACAACGCTGATGAAGACGCCGCCGCATAAATTGATGGCGCATGCAAGCTGCGGCCAGCGCGAGGCGCACCAACCGATGAACGAAGCGATCAGACCAAAGAAGGCGCCCGTCGCCAAGCCGCGACGTCCGCGCGCCATGGCGAAAGTCGCCGCACCGAGAAGAATCCCGCTGATCTGCAACCCCGCAGCATGAGCGCTTGTGAGCGTGAGCGGGAACGTCTCAGAATCAACGCGAACGTTGAGCGCCCAGCCGAGCGCCGTCCAGGACAGCAGGCCGGTGAGCAATAGACGCGCTGAAAATGGCGCTTGCCGGTCGCGAAATCGCTCAAGCAAGGCGATCATCGCCGCCGCGAGCGCCGCGGCAATGATCAGCCGTTCGGTCACTCCTCGTCCTGTTGAAGTTTTGCGACTATGGCGAAGTCCTCGAGTGTGGTCACATCGCCCTTCACCTCGCCGCCTGCCGCGATCTCGCGCAGAAGTCGGCGCATGATTTTTCCAGAGCGCGTCTTGGGCAAGGAGTCGGTGAAGCGGATCTCCGCCGGGCGGGCGATGGCACCAATGGCCTTCGCCACAAATTCGCGCAATTCTTCTTTAAGCGCTGAACTCGGCGTTGCGCCGTTCTTCAGCGTGACAAAGGCGCAGACGGCCTGGCCATGAATCTCATCGGGACGACCGACGACGGCCGACTCAGCGACGGAAGCGTGGCCGACCAACGCCGATTCGATCTCGGCCGTGGACAGACGGTGGCCGGAGACATTGAGCACATCGTCAATGCGGCCGAGAATCCAAAAATAGCCGTCCTTATCCTTGCGCGCGCCGTCGCCGGTGAAGTAGAAACCGGGAATTTGCGACCAATACTGCGCACGATAGCGTTCCGGGTCGCCCCAGATCGTTCGCAGCATGGACGGCCAGGGTTTGCGAACAACCAAGTAGCCGCCGGCGCCGACAGGGACCGGCTTGCCCGTCATGTCTACAACATCGGCGTCGATGCCTGGAAGCGGGAGCGTCGCGGAGCCGGGCTTTGTCGACGTAGCGCCGGGAAGAGGTGAAATCAGGATCGAGCCCGTCTCCGTCTGCCACCAGGTATCAACGATCGGACATCTGCCGCCGCCGATCGTCTTTGAGTACCAACGCCATGCCTCGGGGTTAATCGGCTCCCCCACGCTTCCGAGCAGGCGCAGGGAAGACAGATCGTGTTTCTCGGGGTATTGCGCTCCCAGGCGCATAAAGGTTCGGATCGCCGTCGGCGCGGTATAGAACACTGAAACTAGATGGCGCGCAATCAGAGACCAGAATCGGTCAGGGCTCGGGGTCAGAGGAGCGCCCTCATACATCAGGGCGGTGGCGCCGTTCAGCAACGGTCCATAGGTCAGGTAAGAGTGCCCTGTGACCCAGCCGACATCGGCCGTGCACCAGTACACATCGGTTTCTTTGAGATCGAAAACATATTTTGTCGTCCAGGCGGTCTGCACCATGTAGCCGCCGGTCGTGTGTAAAATCCCCTTGGGCTTGCCCGTGCTGCCGCTCGTATAGAGGATAAACAAGGGGTGTTCGCTGTCGAGCTTTTCAGCGAGACAGACGGGCGATGCCTTCTCCGTTAAGAAATGCCACCAGTGATCTCGTCCCTCATTCATCGCAATTTCATTGCCGGCATGCTTGAGCACGACGACGGCCTTCACCGATGGCGCTTCTTTGACCGCAGCATCTACCGCATCTTTCAGGCGCAGGATCGCACCCTTGCGCCAACTGCCGTCGGCAGTGACGACAACGGCAGCGCCCGCGTCGTTGATGCGATCGCGCAGCGCCTCGGCTGAAAAACCGCCAAAGACGACCCCGTGCACAGCACCGATGCGCGCGCAGGCGAGCATCGCGATGACCGCCTCGGGCACAAGAGGCATGTAAAGGACGACGCGGTCGCCCTTGCCAACACCGAGGCTTTTCAACGCGTTGGCAAATAAGCTCACTTCGCGGTGCAACTGCAAGTAGGTGTGCGTGCGAATTTCGCCGCGCTCTCCTTCCCAAATCAGCGCGGCTTTGTTCCGACGGGGACCCGCGAGATGCCTGTCGAGGCAATTGTAGGATAGATTGGTGACACCGCCGACGAACCACTTGGCGTCAGGAGCCTTCCATTGCAGCGTTTGACGCCACGGCTTGAACCAAAACAACTCGCGCGCGGCGTTGTCCCAGAAGCGCTCGGGGAACTTCGCCGCAGAGGCGGCAAGTCGAGCGAGGGCGCTTTTCCCGGCGACAAGGGCCGTCTTGGCGAAGTCGGCGGGGGGAGGAGAAGACCGGACCTCCTTGCTCAATACCGATATGGATCGCTCAATTTTTGCGTTTTCCATTGGAATTTATCGTAGCATTTTTCTATAATGGCTCCTCTATGCTTCCCACCTATCGGCCGCATAATCGCAAACGCATGAAGAAGATCGGTTTCCGGGCGCGCATGTCCACGCCCGGCGGCCGCAAGACGCTCAACCGCCGTCGCGCCAAAGGCCGAGTGACGTTAATCAAGAAGAAGGCTTGACGACGTTTGGTTTTGGCAATGACGCGCGCCTTAAAGAGCGCCGCGAGTTCCAGCGGATATTTTCATCAGGAAAGAAAACCGTCGGACGCGCGCTGATTCTTTGGCATCGCGTGGGCGCCTCTGCGTTGACGCCACGCTTGGGGCTTTCAGTAAGCGCCAAGGTCGGCGGCGCTGTCCGGCGCAACCGCCTCAAGCGTCTGTTGCGTGAGACCTTCAGGCTGCGGCGTTCGAAACTTCGTCCCGGAGCGGAGATGGTCGCTTATCCGCGGCCGGGCTGTTCCTGGAAAGACCGGATTGACGCGGAAGGCGACCTGCTGGATCTTTGGGGGAGAGCCGGTCTTTTGCGCCAATGAATCGGGCCCTTATCGTCTTGATTGATTTTTACCGGGCGCTGCTTCGGCCGTGGCTTCCTCCCGCGTGTCGCTTCCTCCCCAGTTGCGGGGACTACGCGCGCGCCGCAGTTTCATCCCACGACGCGCGGCGAGGGCTGGCTCTCGCTGCGCGTCGCTTATTACGCTGCCATCCTTTTCACCCTGGCGGCCACGATCCCGTGCCGCTTCCCTGAGAACACATGGATAGAAATCTCCTGCTCGCTGTTACGCTGTCCGTCGCAGTTTATGCCGCCTGGTTCGGTTTCTTTGAAAAAAATTTAAATCCGCCGATTATTGAGACCACAGCGTCATTGCCGGCGATCGTTTCGGGGATGGCCCCGCCGCAATTTTTAAACATCCCTCCTGCGGGCAAGGTCGAGTTCCTTCTTGCCGACGCCGCCACCGTTGAGATCGGAGACGCTTTGGCGAAAATCCATCCGCGGGGCGCTACGATCGTCAGCTACCAGTCGCCGGAGCCTCTCGGCAGAGTCGAACTCGTCCATAATCCCGAGGACGGACTATTCCCAACTTTCACGGAACTTGAGTTCAAGCGCGATCTTTTGGTCACAAACGGGATCGTTTACTCGGCAACGCGCTCCGACGGGCTCCAGATCTCCAAGGAGTATCTGCCTGGCGCCGGCACGCTGCTGCCGCGTATACGACTGCTTGCCGTCAATCCCACGAAACGCGCTCTCGATACCGGCGTCTGGACCTTGACCGTCGGCCCGGGCCTCGGCACTATCGCCACGGAAGAGAAGGAAAACAAAAATTTGCAACGGGCAATCGCGTTGACGCCTTTGTCCGCCGGCCTCAATGGGCACATCGACGAGAATCTTAAGCCGGGTGAATATAAAGGACCCTACCGCTGGATCGGCGTCGACAACCGCTATTTTCTCGTGGCGTTATTTCCTCCAGCCGAACTCTTCGAGCCCGTGAAGATCACAGAGCCCGCAAAAGTCATCCTCACGGCAAAATCAGTCAATATCCTGCCGCATGGCGCCTTCACCTGGGTGATGCCGTTTTACATCGGCGCGAAGGGCCACACCTGGCTGTCTCGTTACAACCTCGGCCTTGAGCGCTCCATTGACTTCGGCTTTTTCTCCTGGATTGGGCGCAAGATGCTGGAGGCCCTGGAGAGTCTGCACGGCCTTACCGGCAACTGGGGCTGGGCCATTTTTCTTCTGACCTTGATCCTCCAGGCCCTGCTGTTTCCCCTGACTTGGAAGAGCCTGCGCGCGGCGGCCCAGATGAAGAAGCTCCAGCCCGAGATCGCGAAGATCCAGCAAAAGTACGCCAATGACTCGGCAAAACTCAGCGCCGCCACGCTCGAGCTCTATAAGATGAAAGGCGCCAACCCGCTTGGCGGCTGCTTGCCGATGGTGTTGCAGATGCCGATCTTCATCGCGCTGTTCAATACCCTGAGAAACTCTTGGGAGCTTCACGGCGCTGCGTGGATCTTCTGGATCCGCGACCTTTCGGCAAAAGATCCATACTACGTTCTGCCGGTCGTGATGGGCGGGATCATGTTCCTGCAAAGCAAGATGAACCCGCCCGTGGGCGACCCCGCCCAGCAGAAAGTCATGATGTTCATGCCGCTCATCTTCACATTCATGTTCATGAACTTTCCGTCCGGTCTCGTGCTGTACTGGCTGACCAACAGCCTGGTCAGCGCCGCGGCTCAGATCGCCTTGAAAGATCGTCTCGAGGCATAGACTTCCCTGGAGGATAACCACAATGGAAACGATCAATTCAAAAGGCCGCGCAGTCATCGATGCCGTCGAAACCGAAAAAAATTATTTGCGCCGCGATCAGGTCGATATCACCGCGGCGGAGGCCGCTGAGGCCTGCGCTCAAGCGCAGAAACTCGTTCTTGAATTGCTGAAACTGATGGCGATCGCCGCTCCGACAGCGACCGCCGTCTGGGACGTCGTCATCCAGCGCGTGAAGCTCTCCGTGGAGTCTCAAGATGCTTCCATGCTCGTCGACCATAATGGCCGCGCGCTCGAAGCGCTCCAGTTTCTCGCGACTTTAATGCTTTCGCGCGGGGGAGGATCTCCGCTCGCCGTGCAGGTTGACGCGCTCTCCTTCTGGGAGAAGCGCGAGCAGGCCGTGCTCAATGAAGCCCGCCAGGCCGTGGAGACCGCAAAGGCGACCGGCAAGCCTGTGCGCCTGGAGCCGATGGATTCCTCGATGCGCCGCCTTGTGCACCGGACGTTGACGAAACATCCGGACATCACCACCGCCTCAGAGGGTGTGGGCCCGTGGCGCAAGCTCGTTATCCATCCGCGAGGCCGATGATCGCCGCTGAAGGGACGATCGTGGCCCTGGCGACGGCGCCCGGGCGTTCGGCGCTTGGGATGGTGAGGATTTCAGGGCCTTTGTGCCGTGAACTCTCGCGCCTTCTTCTTGGCGCCGAACTCCTGCCGCGCCGCGCCACGACGCGCGTCTTCCGTCGCAAGGCAACCGCCATCGATCGTGTCATCGCGACGTACTGGGCCGGACCTTTGACGCCGACCGGCGAGGACCTTCTGGAGATCGCCGCGCACGGATCCCCTGAAATTCTACGCGAGATTGTGGAGTCAGCTCTTGAGAATGGCGCTCGCATTGCAGCTCCAGGGGAGTTCACGCGTCGCGCCTACATCAATGGGCGCCTCGATCTTGCGCAGGCGCGCGCCGTCGGCGAGATGATCGCCGCGCGCGGCGCGGCCGCGCGGGCGGCCGCGTTCAGGCGCTTGGAGGGAGGTCTCTCGGAGACGCTCAACGCTCTTCGGATGCCGATCCTGGAACTGCTGGCGGCCCTTGAGGTGCGCCTCGATCATCCGACGGAGGACATCGCGTCTCTTGAGGAAAACGTTGTTGACGCGGCGTTTGCCGATGTCGCCCAACGTCTTCAGCTGCTGATTTCAAGCTATACACGCGGGCGCTCGCGCCGTGAAGGAGTTCGCGTCGGCTTGTTCGGAAGCCCAAACGCGGGGAAATCATCCTTGCTCAATGCCCTGCTCGGTCGTGAGCGGGCGATCACAGCACCCGAGCCGGGAACCACGCGCGACCTGCTCGAGGAGCAGGTCGAACTCGGGGGCGCCTGCGTCACTTTGATCGACACGGCAGGATTGCGCTCCGGCGCGCTCGAGGGGGCCGAACACGAAGGCGTCAAGCGGGCACGGCGCGCGCTTAAGTCATGCGCCGTCGCCGTTCTCGTCGTGGACGCCGCGCGCGCGCCGGATGAAAATGACGCGATGACCCGGGACATCGTCGCCGCAGCTGCCGAACGGCGCGGCGCGCGCGTCATCGTGGCGCTGAACAAAATTGATCTTCTTGGCGGCCGCGCGACAGCGAGGCCGGGCGTTGCGTGTTCCGCGCTCACGGGAGAGGGTTTAGCGACGCTCGAAACCGCGATCGCCGACGCCGTCGGCGCCGTCGCCCCTGACGAGGGCGAGAGCGTGCTTGATGACGCACGCCAGATGGATGCGCTGACGGCCGCGCTGACGGAAATTGACGCCGCGCGCGCCGAAATTGCCGCGCGCCCCGGCGCTTGGGAAGATCGCGCCGCCGCGTGTTTGCGCAACGCGCTCGCCTTCATGAGCGAAGCTCGCGGCGAGGGCGCCTCGGAGGCTGTTCTTGATGAAATTTTTTCAAAATTCTGCATTGGAAAGTAAAATAATTCCCTCAACATGATTTCTTCTCCGCAGGCAGTGCTCGCTCTTCTTCTTTCGGTGAATATCCTCAATTATGTGGACCGGCAGATCGTGTACGCGCTTCTGCCTTTGATCTCCGCCGACCTGAAGCTCACCGACGCGCAGGCAGGCAGCCTCGCTTCGGCCTTCATGATCGTCTACATGCTGGCAGCGCCTCCGATCGCGTGGCTCGCTGATTCGCGCGGCCGCAAGCCGTGGATTGTAGCGGGTGTAACGGTATGGAGCCTTGCCACAGGCATTGCAGCGCTTGCCAGCGGCTACCTCACCTTGTTCCTCTCGCGAGCGCTAGTCGGCATCGGTGAAGCGTGCTACGGCGCGATTTCGCCGGCATTTGTCGCCGAACGGTTTTCACAAAAACGCCGCTGCACGGCGCTTGCAATCTTTAGCCTCGCTATTCCCGTAGGATCTGCCATCGGCTACGCGGGCGGGGGCATGCTCGGCTCGGCCATTGGTTGGCGGCATTCGTTCTGGGTCGTGGGCCTGCCGGGCCTTCTCCTCGCGGCATTGTGCCTGCTTTTGCCGAATGACCCGCCTCGTCAAGCCCCGCCGCCTGCCCTCGCAAGCTATCGAGAAGTCTGGGCTGTGAGGAGTTTCCGCCTGATCACCTTTGCCGGCGCGTGCATGACTTTTGCGCTCGGCGGCTTCGCTGTGTGGATCCCGACATTCTTTCATCGCAATTGGGGCCTCAGCGTCGGCGATGCGGGAATTTACTTCGGCGCGGTCACCGTGGTTGCCGGCTTGACCGGGAGTCTTCTCGGGGGCTGGTTGTCGGACTGCTTGCGCCGCTATAACCGCTCCGCCGACCTCGTCATCTCAGGCTGGGGGCTGATACTTGGGATGCCGTTGGCCGTAGCCGCAATCATCGCACCGTCGTTTCAGGCCGCCATCATCTGCTTGTTTTTCGCTGAAATGATGCTCTTCCTTAATATGGGACCGTTAAATGCGGCGATCATCTCCGTCATCGGTCTTGAAAAGCGCTCCATGGCTTTTGCGGCCAACATCTTTGTCATCCATTTGCTCGGTGACGCGGCTTCTCCCGCCTTGATTGGGCTTGGCTCTGACCATTTCGGCCTGACTCGCGCGCTTGTAGCCGCTTGCTTGCCGCTCGGCCTTGGCGGGTGGTTTTGCTTGGCGGCGCGCAAGGGATTTGGGCTCGATGCCGATGTTGCGGAGAGGATCTCATGAAAAAAACGCTGAATTTAGGACGCCTATTTCTTTTTTCTCCGTCGCAGGCCGCTGCGGCCTGCGCGGAAGATCAAGCCTTTTTTGATGCCTTAAAACTCTACGGCATCACTTTAGCGGCCACGGCGATTTTTTGCTACCTCAAGCCCTACGACTTTCCCGACATAAACGCCGCTGTTCCAATAGGCGCGAAAAATATATTTTTTTGGCTGAAGGTCATGAGTTGGCAGCCGATTCTGATGGCAGCCTTGATCGGATTTTGCGCCGTCCTTCTTCGCTGGATCAAGGACGGCTGGCTTCCCCTTAAAAGTTCCACCTCTTTTTTCTGGTGCGCTCTTCCATTGATCTGGACGATTTTTTATGTCAAAGATGCAATACCAAGATCGGCGTTTGCCGTTCTCATGGGGACATGGGCTCTTCCGTTAATTTATGTGGGCCGCAGTGTCCCCATGAAAGAGTGGCGCCCGCTCGCGACGTTTTTGCTGGCCCTCAATGTCATCGAGCTCGCGGCCTTGATCCCCGAAGCCGTCGTGACTTCCCTGCGTTGGGAGGCGGGCTATAAAATCGTGGGCGTCCTGGCCGGGTTCTGGATGCTGATCGGCGGCGCTTTGGGCCTGAAAGCTCTCGAGCCGCGCCGCACCTTGCCGCGCGCTTTCCTGCCCCTGTTGTTTGCGCTCATACTGCAAATAGAAGTCGTGATCGCCGCCTTCATGCTCGGCTGGTTGCCTAAGGAGACGCTCAAAGCTCTCTTATATGGCTGAGGCTCTATTCCCGCGGCGCTATGACGTCCTCATTGTCGGCGGTGGCCATGCCGGCGTTGAGGCAGCACTTGCCGCCGCGCGCATGGGTCATGCGACCTTGTTGCTCACGCAGAACCTCGACACGATCGCGACGATGTCCTGTAATCCATCCATCGGCGGCGTGGGCAAAGGGCAGATGGTGCGTGAAGTTGACGCGCTCGGCGGCGAGATGGCAAAAGCCGCCGACCGCTCCTCGTTCTTCTCCCAGACCTTGAACATGAGCAAGGGTCAGGCCGTCCGCTCGCCTCGCGCTCAATGCGACAAAGCCGCCTATCGAATGGGACAAAAGGCCGCAGTCGAGGCCTGCGCCAATCTCGACTTTGTCCAAGATGAGGCGTGGACGGTATGGACCGAGGGCTCAAGACTGCGCGGCGTGATCTCGCGCCGCGGCACGCGCTATGTCGGCAAGACCGTGGTGCTCACGACCGGCACCTTCCTCAATGGCCTCGCCCACGTCGGCCTGACAACGCATGCGGCCGGTCGCAGTGGCGAGGCGCCCGCTCTGGGGATATCCGCGTCCTTGCGGGAGCTGGGATTTGCCGTCGAACGCCTCAAAACCGGCACGCCGCCGCGTCTGCATGCTTCGACCATCGACTTTTCAAAACTTGAACGCCAAGACGGCGACGCCATTGCGAAACCATTCTCGCATTTCAACCTTAAGATTTCCAATCCGCAACTTCCCAACTGGATCGCTTACACCAATGCCGTCACCCACCAGACGATCCGCGATAATCTCAAGAACTCGCCGTTGTATTCCGGGAAGATCACGGGCATCGGCCCTCGTTATTGTCCGTCCATCGAGGACAAGGTCGTGAAGTTTCCGCACAAGGAGCGCCACCAGCTTTTTCTGGAACCTGAAGGCTGGAACACGCGCGAGATCTATCTCAACGGCATGTCGACGAGCCTTCCTGAGGATGCCCAGCGTGCGCTTGTCGCCTCCATTGGCGGCCTTGAAAACGCTTTGCTCACGCGTTGCGGCTATGCCATCGAGTACGACTTCTGCCCGCCGACGCAACTGACCGACACGCTCGAAAGCCGCGCCGTGCCGGGACTATTCCTCGCCGGGCAGATCAACGGCACGACCGGCTACGAGGAGGCCGCGGGCCAGGGGTTGATGGCCGGCGTGAATGCGGCCCTTCGCGCTTCTGAGGCCGCCCCATTTCGCCTCGGCCGCGATGAAGCGTATCTCGGCGTCATGATCGATGATCTTGTCGTGCGCGGCGTGGACGAACCTTACCGCATGTTTACGGCCCGCGCTGAAAACCGCCTCAGCCTGCGCGCTGACGATGCCGACATGCGTCTCCTGGAAAAAGGCTTTACGCTCGGATTAATCTCTCCGGAAACCCACGCGCGCTTTTTACGCTACCGAGACCTCGTCCTCTCCGGGGGGCAGGCCGCTGATGAGGATCTCTCTCCCTGGTCGATGGCGCAGGTTCGCGAGCAACGCGAGCTTCGCAGCTCTTATGCGCCCTACATCAGCCGCGAACGCGTCGCCGCCGCGCGCCTCAAAGCCGCGGAGCAAGTCGAAATTCCTCATCTCGACTACGAGGCTATTGCCGCCTTGACAAATGAGTGCCGCCAAAAGCTCTCGCGCCTGCGCCCGCGCACCCTCGGCCAGGCCGGTCGGGTCCCCGGTGTGACACCGGCCGATCTGCAGATTCTTTGGGTTCATGTCGATCGAGCGCTGCGCGAGAAAGTGTGTCAAAGTCCTCTGACGTAGCGCTCCAATGCCTGGCGACGACCGCCGCGTCCTGGGGAATGCCGCTTGGCTGCGCCACGCTTGAGGCCATCTCCTCGTACCTTGCCTTTGTGCTTAAGAAGAATGAGGAAGTTAACATCACTGCGGACTCCAATTGGGATGAGCTGGTCCTTAAACACGCGGCTGACGGCGTGTTTGCCGCCTCGGTCCTGCGTCCGCTTCTGCCGCCCGCGCCGCGCCTGTTGGATCTCGGCGCCGGCGCCGGCTTTATCGGCATCGTGCTGAAACTCGTCTGGCCTGAGGCCACGGTGACCTTGATGGAATCTTCGCTGCGCAAGTACCGATTTCTCAACGCCGCCGCAAGCAACACCGGGCTCAAAGGCCTGCATGTTCTCAATCGCCGTGCCGGGGCGGGCGCTGCACTGACCACCTATGAGCTTGGACAAGACGCGGTCATCGAACGCGCATTGGCAAAGCTGCCTGAGGCGATCCGCCTGTGCGGGCCGATGCGCGGCCCGCAGGGACTCATTGCGGCCTT
>CAZGVK010000035.1:0-25596 GCA_964529095.1 uncultured Elusimicrobia bacterium | reverse complement strand
ACTCAGAGAGAGCGTTAACGCAGGTGACACCCACGCCATGAAGGCCTCCGGAGACCTTGTAGGCTGATTTATCGAATTTACCTCCCGCATGCAGAACGGTTAAAATTATTTCCAACGCCGACTTCCCTTTAAACTTAGGATCCTTCATTGGATCAACCGGAATCCCCGAACCGTCGTCACTGACGGTGATTGAGTTCCCCTGGTGAATAAAAACATCCACCGTGGAACAACGTCCGGCTAAAATTTCATCAACCGCGTTATCGACGACTTCATAGACAAGGTGATGAAGGCCGGAAGGTCCTGTGCTGCCAATGTACATTGCAGGGCGCTTGCGGACGGCCTCAAGTCCCTCGAGGACCTGAATATTAGAGGAATCGTATTTTTCATCCTTCTTGGACATGTCGATCGTCTCCAGGGCAGCTTCAGACATCATTTTCACCTCAGACCGGGCCAAAAACTAAAAATCCTCCCCGGCAATATCATTTAACGATACGTTGTCTTGACGGCTATAATCCAAGGACGACTAAAGTACTTATTGAGGGATTTAATCAAAACACCTGATCTCATCTGTAATTCCTGAGCCGCCGCCGCGCTTTTCGGACGAACGAATAAAGTTGCCTTCTTCACGGCCACCAACGCCCAGTAATTAGCGAAGGCTCCGCATTCTTTGTCCCATACTGCGTTAAGCAATACCAATTTATCATTGATCGTACCGGCACGGTACGAAAAACTCTTAACCAGCTCACTTGCGGTAGACCAGCGTTCAGCTTTTTTTTCAAACATTAAGACCGCATCGGCATGACAATAAATTTATATTCATTCTCGCCGCCTACCGGCTCAAATAACGCTGAATTAACGGAGGTCGTCATGGCTACCGAAACAGTTTCAGTGTCTATATGCTTGAGAGCATCTATGACGAAATGAGGATTGAATGCCACTAAAAATTCAGCCCCCTCATATTCAACAGCGATATCCTCATTAAATTCACTATTTTGACTTAAAGAGCTTACATTGAGAGATCCTTTTTTAAGAGCGTACTTAACCGAACCACCACGATCGACGGCGCAAAGAGAGGCCCGTTTTGTAACAGCTAAAATATCTTTTACAGGCGCTTTAAATAAAAAATCTATTTTTTTCGGAATAAATTGCTCGTAGTTGGGAAAAGATCCACTGACGAGGCGGGAAAGAATGGTCGTTTCCTTAAGCTTAAAATTAATTTGATTTTCCGTCACCGCGATGAGTATTTTATCCTCATCTTTATCCTCTATTTCAAGCAACGTTATAAGCTTGAGAAGTTCAGATAGAACTTTTGTCGGCACTATAACCGAAAATTCTTTATCTTCCGGGATAATTCTTTTTACGTACAAAGAGAGACGACGTCCATCCGTTGACACCATCTCCAATAATCCTTTTTTGGCGGCCCAAAAGACGCCATTAAGCGCATGGCGGGTTTCATCCGATGAGGTTGAAAAAATAGTCTTCCTAATCATTTCTGCGACGATCCCAGCCTTAATCTCAAATGAAGAAGTTTTATTAAATTCCGGAAGAACGGGATAGTTGGACTTTAAGGCGCCGATGATATTGAACCGTGATCGCCCGCACTTGAGTGATATTTTTTCACCCTCATCCACGGCGAGTTCTATATCCTGGGATTCGGAAAGACTGTGCAGAATGTCCGCGAATTTCTTTGTGGGGATAGTAATTGAGCCATCAGTCTCTATCTCCGCCTTAATATAATGTTTAACGCCGATTTCAAGATCGGTTGATATGATTTTTATTTTTTTATTATCCGTCTCCATAAGAAAATTTAAAAGTATAGGAAGCGTCGTCCGTGTTGATAGTGCGGACTGTATTATTTGAACCCCGCGTACCAGTTCTTCCTTACTGATGGTTATTTTCATTTAAATCATCCTCTTCATCATCAAGCGGGGGATAGTGTTTATAACCTTTAAACCCCAATAGGAAATATTTTAAATATTGTGGATAAAACACAAAACTTATTCACAATAAGAACAATAAGGATTATTATCCCCTATTATTTAGAATCATCCACATATTATTCACAAGCCGGAGGAACACTCAGCCGCCTTTATGTCCGCTTGTAGTTTATTCACTAGTTCCATAAAAAAGGGATCTTCCTCTATTTTTTTCCCTATTTTATTCCGGGCATGAAGAACTGTCGAATGATCCTTGCCGCCAAATGCCCGCCCAATATCGGTTGAGGACATTTCCGTCATCATGCAGGCTAGGTACATCGCGACCTGGCGGGGCATTGATATAGAGGCAGTGCGCATTTGTCCTCTTAAATCCTTTACGCTCACAGAATATTTAAGCGAAACGACGCGTTGTATTGTTTCTATTTTTACAGGAGAAGAGTCATCAAGGGTGATGGAGTCTTTTAGAATATCGCGCGCGTTGTCTATGGATAAAGGGAGACCGGTCATGGCCTGGAAGGCTTTAACTCGAGTGAGACTGCCTTCAAGAGAGCGGACGTTGGTTTTAACAGAGGATGCGATAAAGAGAATGACATCATCGGGTGCGGTAAAACCTTCGGAGGCGGCTTTCTTACGCAGGATCGCGATGCGGGTATCGAGGTCCGGCGGTTTAATGTCCGCGACGAAGCCCCATTCAAGGCGGGAAATCAGCCGTTGCTCAAGAGGAGACATTTCCTTTGGTGAACGGTCAGAACTGACAACGATCTGCTTGCGGGAATCAAAAAGGGCGTTGAAGGTATGAAAAAATTCCTGTTCGGAGCGGTCTCGAGCAATCAAAAATTGAATGTCGTCTATGAGCAGGCAGTCGAGAGAACGGTAACGTGAGCGGAAAGAGTCTATTTGGTTGTTCTGAACGGCTGAGATGAACTCATTAACGAACTGCTCGCTTGTCGTGTAAAGAACTCGAGCGCGTGGATGATGACGGCGCATGGAGTCGCCGATCGCGTGCATTAAATGAGTTTTACCAAGGCCGACGCCCCCGTAGATTACATAGGGGTTGTATTGCGTACCCGGGCTCTTTGCGATTGACTCCGCCGTTGCGCGCGCGAGACGGTTTGATTCGCCGATAACAAATGAGTCGAAGGTGTATCGCGGATTGAGCTCAGAGAGAGGAAAGTCGGATTGTGGCGAGGCCTGCGGAACCGGGTCCGATGGAGGTAATACGCGCGTTAAATCCCGCTCGACACGAAAGTCGATGCCTATATCCGCGCCGGAAAAATCGCGCAGCAAGGCGAGCATGCGTTTTTGATAGCGTTCCTTGATCCCATCGGAAAAAAACTTATTAGGGACCTTAAGCATTAAGACCCCGCTCTCCAATGATAATGCCTCTACAGGCTTAAGCCAAAGCTCTGCGTTTTCAGCGCCAATTTCCGCACGCAGTTGTTCCACGGTCTGGGTCCATATCTTAATAGCGTCTATTGTTTTCACAGGTTATTAACAGATGTGGATAACTTTTAAATATAAACAATAAGTACTTAAATTTTAAACATTTTTACATGTTATGGTAATTAAAAATGACCCCATAATACCACAGATGCAGAAGCTTTCTTCCGGAACGAAAGGCATCCTACCAGTTTTGACTTAGTGGAGTCAACACTGGCCGAAAACCACCCATTCATTGACAGGTTGAGGGCCAACCGCTAGAATCTATCACCTATGGAGATTCAACTGACGGCCAAACAGCTCAAGATCACTCCTTCTTTACGCGAATATGTGCAACAAAAGATCGGAAAGGCCCAGAAATATTTTAATCATATCGTCTGGGGACAGGTTTTTCTTTTCGTGGAGAAGCGCGCGCATAAAGCCGAAATGATCATTCACGCTCCGGGTCAGACATTTCGGGTGTTGGCGACAGCCGCCGATCTTTATTCGGCTATCGATCTCGCCTCAGACAAGATAGACGCGCAGCTTAAGAAGCACAAGGAAAGAACCAAAAGCCGCCACAAGCCGAAGACCTCAGATACGATGGCGGCGGCCATGCCGCCGGTTCCAACCTCCTTCACGGTATCGCGTCCGATTGTCGTTCCCATGACGCCTGAGCAGGCGGCAATTGAACTTGATGGTTCCGAACGTTTGTTTCTCGTCTATTTAGATAAAGACACGGATCAGATTCATGTTCTCTACCGCCATGAGGACGAGAGTCTTGGAATCATCAATCCCATCCGCAAGATCAAGCGCTAACATTGTGCAGGCCGCGGAATTAACCGTCGGCGAACTCATTAAGGAGCAGGGCAAGAGGTTGCGCCTGGAGTTGCTTTCAGGGGAAAAATCTCTTTGCCGCCGGATTACTGTGGCCGACCTGAATCGCCCCGGCCTGGCTCTTTCCGGATTCCTCGACCGCTTTCGCGCGGAGCGGGTGCAGATTTTTGGAAATGGCGAACAGGCCTATTGCCAAAAGTCAGACGCCAAGAAGCTTGCCGAAGCGTTATCGGCCATGCTTTCTGTTGCCGAGGTTCCCTGCGTGATTGTCACCAATAACGCTCCGGTGCCGCCGACGCTTACCCAGGCTTGCAAGAAGCATGGTGTGCCGTTGTTGCGCTCCGCCTATGATACGACAACTTTTACCAGCGAGCTGTCTGAAGCAATGGAAGCGCGCTTGGCGCCGGCGACGACGGCGCACGGCGTGCTTGTCGATGTTTATGGGCTTGGTGTCATCATTCAAGGCGAGTCGGGTATCGGCAAATCCGAGTGTGCGCTTGAGCTTCTTAAGCGCGGCCATATCCTTGTTGCCGACGACGCGGTCCATATCCAGCATCGGCGTGGCGGCTATCTTCGTGGCTCCTGCCCTGAGCCGTTGAAAAACCACATGGAAGTGCGCGGCCTCGGCGTCATTGATATAAAACTTCTTTTCGGCATCGGCGCGATTCTTGACCGCACGCGCCTTGAGCTTGCCGTTAAGCTCGAAGCGTGGAGTACAACCACGACGTATGATCGGACCGGGCTCGATACGAAGAAACTCTCTATTCTCGATGTGGAAATTCCTCTCATCGAGATCCCTGTCAGCCCGGGACGCAATCTTGCGGTGCTCATTGAAGTCGCGGCGTTAAATCAGCGCCTGCGTTCACAGGGCTATTTCTCGGCGGAGAATTTCAACCAACGCTTGATTGAGCGTATAAAGACGAGGGGGCGCGCCTAATGCAATCCGCGCTGAAGAAGATATTCGTCATTACCGGAGTCTCCGGCGCGGGCAAGAGCCAGGTTCTTAAGGTATTTGAGGACTTTGGATGGTTTTGCGTTGACAATTTGCCGATCGCTCTATTCGATGAGTTCGCCGCCTTCGTTCTTAAATCTCCGGCGATGACCAGAGTCGCTCTGGGCATGGATGTCCGTGAGGGCCGTTTGCTTGAGGCGCTGCCGTCGCTTCTGCGCCGCATCAAGCTTCAGGGACTCGATGTTCATGTTTTGTTCATTGACGCGTCGGATGCGACGGTCATACACCGCTTCTCCGAGACGCGCCATCGCCACCCCTTGGGCGGGAAGATTTCGGATTCAGTCAGGCAGGAGAGAAAGCTTCTCTATCCCATTAAGGCCATCGCCGACAAAGTCATCGATACGACGCGCCTGACGCTGGGAGAACTCAAGGAAAAAATATCCGAGACCCTCGGCCTGAAGCTGACGAGAGAAATGACCCTCCAGGTGATCAGTTTCGGCTACAAGCACGGCATGCCTGTCGATGCTGACATAATCATGGATGTCCGATTCCTTCCGAACCCGCACTATATCCACCGACTGCGCCAGAAGACCGGCCTTAACATGCCCGTCCAAAAATATATTCTTTCCCATCCTATCGCGAAAAAATTCCTCAATGATTGGCACAAGTTGATCGCGACTTTGCTTCCACATTATGTGCGCGAGGGAAAATCCTACCTAACGCTCGCTATCGGTTGCACCGGTGGTCGCCATCGTAGCGTGTTCTGCACGCGTTGGCTTACGCAGAAGCTGCGCGCGACCGGGCATCCGGTTCAGGAATTCCACCGAGATATCGCACGATGATTAATTTCGTCATTGTCACTCATGGGGAGTTCGGCGCCTATCTCGTTGAGGCGGCAGAAGGGATAGTCGGTCGGCAGGCGCAAGGCGTGCGGGTCGTGTCGACCTCGTCACGACAATCTGTTGCCGAGATAAAGAGGCGCATTGAGAGCGCGTTGGCCGAACTGGCCAATGCCGACGGCGTGATCCTCTTCACGGACATGCCCGGCGGCACCCCGAACAATCTTTCGTTTCCCCTTGTGCGCAATGAACAGCGCATCGAAATGGTCAGCGGCGTCAACCTCTACATGCTTATCTCGGCCTTCGGCCAGCGTGATCGCATGACCCTTAAGACCCTCGTCGAAAAGATCGTCGCCGACGGCCAGAAATCCATCCGCGACATTCGTGCTTTGTTTTTATCCGCCGCACGAGAGGGCTAATGGGCGTGACCCTGCTGCGGGTGGATGATCGTCTTATCCACGGCCAGGTTGTCGAGGGTTGGGTGCCCCACCTCCAGGTGGACCTCGTCATTGTCGTCTCCGACGATGCCGCTACTGATGAAATTCAGATAGCGCTCATGAAAATGGCCCTGCCGCTTAAGGTTGGCTTGCGTGTGCTCTCTATCGATGGCGCCGCGGCCTTTTTGACTTCGCCGGGGATAGATGCTCACTCAGCTCTTGTCATTGTGCCCGGGCCTGCGGAGGCGTTGGCGCTTATTGAGAAGGGTGTCGCCGTTGACCGGGTGAATGTCGGCGGCCTTCACTATACGGTCGGCAAAGTTCAGCTTGGGCGCGCTCTTTTTCTCGATGAGAAGGACCGGTTGGCGCTCTGCGCGCTTGCGGCAAAAGGGATTCGTCTTGAAGGACGAGCCCTTCCGGTCGATGTTGAGGAAGACTTGACGATCGCATTGGAGAGACAGTGACAACCTTCACCGCCTGTGCCGCGTTGGCCATCATCGAGCTTGATGTCGTCTTGATTGCGCAGGTTCTGGTGTCCCGCCCGCTCATTGCCGGATCGATTCTTGGAGCGTTGATTGGCAAGGCGCAGGCGGGCGCTTTCTTTGGCGCAGTTTTTGAGCTGCTCAGTCTGCGTGATCTTCCCGTGGGAGGCTGCTTGGCATGGTCGGCCACGGTTGCAGCCGGCACGGCGACCATACTAGCCGGCAACGGGACATCATTTCCGCTTTGTTTTTTCATCGGCATCGTCATCGGCATTCTCCACTGTCGTATCGAAGCTTTTGAGCGCGGATGCCGCGCTTCGACCGGCGACAATCTCGTCAAGGGCGCTGAGATCGGGGATAGAACTCTGGGCCTGGCGATGGGCGCTTCAATCGCCAGGCATGCGCTTATGACTTTTGCGCTAGTCAGCGCGGGTGTAGCATTCGGAGGCTTTGTGGATAGGCGCTGGTGGATGAGCGAAGTTGAGGTCTTGCGGTCTGGAGCGGAATTTATTTTTTTGAGCGCGCCATGGATTGGTCTTGCGGGCGTTGCAGTTTGGGCACTGAGGCGCTCTTGAGCAATTTGATGACGACGGGGATGCAGGTCCGCATCGGCGTGCGGCTCTTGCTGCTTCAGGCACGATGGGATCCAGCGCGCATGCAGGGCCTCGGCTTTGCCTTCGCAATTGATCCGTGGCTCGTTGCCTGTTGGGCGGATGATCCCGAGGGCCTGCTCGTCGCGCGGCGGCGGCATCTTGAGTATTTCAATACGCATCCGATTGCGGCATGGCTTGCGGCGGGGATCGTTTGTCGACAGGAGGCTTGCGCGGCAGCTCTCACGGGCGCTGCGCGCGAGGCGGAGATCATAAAAATAAAAGCGCTCAAGGCAAGGCTTGGAGCGGCGCTTGCGGGCCCATACGACTCCTTTTTCTGGGGCGCATTGCGTCCCGCAAGCGCTCTCGCGGGCATTCTTGCAGCGCAGATCGCCAGCTGCCTGGGCGTATCGCACGCTCCAATATGGGCGGTGGCGGTGGCGCTGGCTACATACAATGTTCCGGCCGTCATGGCGCGCATTCTTGGCTTGCGACGGGGATTGTCTGACGGTGAGCAAGCGACTGCCGTGTTGATAACTTTTCCAGCGCAAACCTGGATTCGCGCGCTGCGGAGGGCGACCGTCGTCGGCTCAGTGTGCGTGTTCGCGCTCAGCGTGGGGCAGTTTGGCGGCGGCAGTCTGAGGGATTCTTGCGCGTTCATGGCGGGCCTGGTCTTAAGTTGGCGGGATGTCGCACCGCTGACGCAACTTGTATTTTTCGGTGTCGGCGGCATGGCCGTTGCAGCCGCGGGGTTGTGGCCATGATGGAAAAAATCATGACGATAAAAAACAACATGGGCCTGCACGCAAGGCCTGCGGCGAGGTTCGTTCAGGAAGCCGGCAAATTTAAAAGCCGGATATTCGTTGTCAAGGATGGCTTGCAGGTCAACGGCAAGAGCGTGATGGGACTCATGTTGCTGGCCGCCGAAAAAGGATCCCAGCTGACGATCCGAGCCGATGGCCATGATGAGGTCAAGGCCATCGAGGCCTTAGAGAATCTTTTTGAAAATAAGTTCAATGAACCTAATGAGATATGATGAACCAATCTCAATGATCATTATCAAGGGAATAGCCGCCAGCCCGGGCATCGCGATCGGACGCGCCTATGTCGTGGAGGACGAGGACATTGTCGTCGAGCGCATTGAGATTCCACGCGATAAAATCAAGGAGGAAGTTCGCCGTTTTAAAATCGCGCAGAAGGCGACACACCGCGATCTTGACGCCGCCGAGCTCAAAGTGCTCAAGGTTCTAGGTAAACATCACGCTAAGCTTATCGATGCTCACCGCCTCATCTTGAAAGACTCGCTCATCACCAACGATGTGTCCAAGCGCATCCAAGAAGAAGGCGTTAACGCCGAGTTCGCGCTGTCGGAGGCGCTCGAGCAGGTGAATCGCCAATTCGAGCGCATGGAAGATGAGTTTTTTCGCGAGCGGCGACACGATTTGTTCGACGTCGGCAAGCGGCTTCTTCTCAATCTCATGAAGCGGCAGAAGCGGTCGCTTGCCGAGATCAAGGATGAATGCGTGCTGATTGCGCGCAATCTTCTGCCCTCCGACACGCTCGGCCTTAAAGAGACGAAGATCATCGGCTTTGCCACCGACCTCGGCGGCAAGACGAGCCATACCGCAATTCTGGCCCAGAGCCTGGAGATCACGGCCATCGTCGGTCTTGCCGATATCAGCCGCCGTGTGCGCACCGGCGACATGGTCATTCTTGATGGCGAGCAGGGCCTTGCCATCATTAATCCCGGCTTCGAGACGATCGCGCAATACGAGAAGGTCAAGCAACGCACGCAGGCTGAAGCGCGCTCGCTCGATATGCTCAAGGGTTTGCCGACGATTACGCTCGACGGTCATGCATTCCGTCTTGAAGCCAACCTCGACGCGCCCGAAGAGCTTAAGGCCGTCGTTGCCCTCCAGGTTGATGGAATCGGACTTTTTCGAAGTGAATATCTTTTTCTCAACCGGACCGTGCCGCCTCCAGAGGAGGAGCAGGTCAAGGCGTACGGCGCCGCGGTCAAGGCCCTCGGTGATCGTGAAGTCATCATCCGCACGGCAGACATTGGCGGAGATCGTCTCTCCGCGCTTGGCATCGAAGGATCTAAAAACGAAATCAATCCATTCATGGGTCTGCGCGGCGTGCGCCTGTTCCTGCGTCATGTCACCCTGTTCAAAATACAGCTTCGAGCCATCCTGCGCGCTTCGCTCAAGGGCAAAGTTTGCGTTATGCTTCCGATGGTTTCAGCTGTTGGAGAGGTGCTCGCCGCGCGGCGCCTGTTAGAGCAGGCGCGCGCTGAACTTGAGGCTGAGGGCGTTGTATTCAAGGATAAGATCGAATTCGGCATCATGGTCGAAATTCCCTCGACGGCGATTTTGCTCGATGCCTTCCTGCCTCACGTGGATTTCATTTCAATCGGCACGAACGATCTCATTCAATACACTCTCGCCGTCGACAGGGTCAATGAGTTTGTCGCGCATCTCTATGATCCTTATCATCCGGCCGTGATCACATTGCTTCATTCGATCGTGCGCACGGCGCACGCGAAAGGCAAGTGGGTCGGCGTTTGCGGCGAGATGGCCTCAGATCCGCATGCGGTGCCGTTGCTTGTCGGTCTCGGCGTTGACGCGATGTCGGTTTCGCCGCATATGTTCCTCCGGGTCAAGCAGACCATACGAGGCCTCAAATATGAGGCCATGAAGCGCCTCGTCGCGAAGGCGCTCGCCTGTACTGAGTCGGATGAAGTTCAGTGCTTGCTGGAACAGAGTCGTTAATATGACCGCCCCTGAACGTATCCGCAACTTCTCCATTATCGCCCACATCGATCACGGAAAGTCCACGTTGGCTGACCGTCTGCTTGAGTTGACGGGCACGATCGCGCGCCGCGACATGCAGGCGCAGATCATGGACTCGATGGAGCTCGAGCGTGAGCGCGGAATCACGATTAAGGCGAAGGCCGTGCGCATGGATTATATAGCGCCCGACGGCGAGGCGTGGCTGTTAAATCTCATCGACACGCCGGGCCATGTCGATTTCACCTATGAAGTGAGTCGCGCGCTCGCCGCGTGCGAAGGAGCGCTGCTCGTCGTCGATGCGACACAGGGAGTTCAGGCGCAGACCTTGGCGAATGCGTCGCTGGCGCAGGCCGTCGGCTTGCGGATCATTCCGGTCATCAACAAGATCGACCTGCCGTCGTCCGACGTCGACGGCACCTTAGAGCAAATCTTCGATGTGCTCAAAATCATCGAGGACCCCGTGCTCATCTCGGCGAAGAGCGGAGAGGGGGTTGAGGGCGTGCTCGATGCTATTATCAAGGAAATTCCAGCGCCGACAGGAAAGCCGGAGGCGCCGCTATCGGCGCTGATCTTCGACTCATCCTACTCCACTTTCCGCGGCGTGATTCTGCTCGTGCGCGTCGTCGACGGCATCATGAAGAAGGGCTTGCGCGTAAAATTTTTTTCGACAGGGACAGAGGCGATCATCGAGGAGGTTGGTTTTCTCAAGCCCAAACAGGTGCCCGCGCCGCAACTCTCCGCCGGCGAGGCGGGCTATCTGATTTGCGGCATCAAAGACATCCACGCCGTGCGCGTTGGCGATACGGTCATGGAGAACGCCCGGCCGCTCCTCGTGCCGTTGCCTGGTTATAAAGAAGCAAAACCGGTCGTATTCGCGGGAATATTCCCAATCGATCAAAGCGAATATACAGCGCTCAAGTTCGCGCTCGATAAGCTCAATTTAGAAGATTCATCCTTCAATTACATGGCTGATTCCTCGCAGGCCCTTGGTTTCGGCTACCGTCTTGGCTTTCTTGGCCTGTTGCACATGGACATCATCAAGGAGCGCCTCACGCGTGAGTTTAATCTCGATCTGATCGTGACGGCGCCTAACGTTATCTACCGAGTGCAGACCTACGATGACCGGTGGATCGTTATCGACAACCCGGCCAAGTTTCCGGCGCATGGCAATATCAAGTTGATCGAAGAGCCCTATGTTATTCTGACGATCGTGTTGCCCATTGAGCATCAGGAGCCGGTGCTCAACCTCATCAAAGACCGCCGCGGCGTTTATGCCGGTATCGAGTACTTGTCGCCGACACGCATGCTCATCAAATACGAGCTGCCCCTCGCCGAGATGGTTGTCAATTTCTATGATCGGCTGAAGTCGGTTTCCAAGGGTTACGCAACGCTCGATTATCATTCGATCGGCGACCGAGAGTCGGACATGGTCAAGCTCGAGATACTCATCCATGCCGAACCTGTTGATGCGCTCAGCCAAATCGTCCACCGCGACAAAGCGCAGGCTGTCGCGGGCAAGCTCTGTGAAAAGCTCAAGGAGCTCATCGACCGTCAGAACTTTGAGGTCGCTATCCAAGGACGCGTCAATGGTAAGATTGTCGCGCGCGAGACGATTGGCGCTAAGCGCAAAGATGTCATCGCCAAGTGCTACGGCGGCGATATCACGCGAAAAAAGAAATTGTTGGGAAAACAAAAAGAGGGCAAGAAACGAGCAAAGCTCATCGGCTCGGTTGAAGTTCCCCAAGAGGCGTTTCTCGCGGTGCTCAAGATCGACGAAGACGCCAACTAATCAGAGGAGTTTTATGGAAGAAAGATTATTGTTCGTCGGCATTTCTCTCGGCATTTTCTCCTGGCATTCCCGCCGCTGGAAGGAGCGCGGCGGGCCGGTGAGCCCGTTGCAGTCGGCGGCCTGGCACGCGCTTTTCTACGCAATTGCGGCGTTCTCCTGTGCGATGATTCTGACGATGGTATTCGATGGTCGCACCAAAGTGATCGCCGTCTGGGCGCATGCGTTGCGCGTGGGCGATCTGATTCCAGCGTTCTCATTTTCGATTGTCGCCGCCGGCGTCGGCTTTTGGCGCGCCTGGTCTAGGGGCGATAGTGTTGCAAGCCGCCGCTTCTATCTCGACGATGACCTGGAATGGGCCGATACCGTCTTCTCCTCCGCTTTGCTCGCCTGGGTCCTCATGACTTTCCTGATGCAGGCGTTTAAAATTCCCTCGGGCTCCATGGAAAGAACTTTGCTCATTGGGGACCATTTATTCGTCAATAAGTTCATTTACGGCATACGCGTGCCTCTCTGGGGCAGGCGCATATTATCCCTGCGCGGCGTGCAGCGTGGCGACGTGATGGTCTTTGAATTTCCGGTCACCGACCCGCGTGAGACCCATTGCGGGAAGATCAATGCAGGAGAGAATTTCATTAAACGCGTCGTCGGCCTGCCGGGCGAGGTTGTTGAGGTCACCGGAGGCAAGGTTCTTATTAACGGGAAAATAATGTCGGATGAGTTCTATGCTCAGTGGGGCGACCAGTTTCGGCAGCCCGAGTCCGTGTACGCGAAGGAAATCCCGCCGGAGCGCTACCAGGAACTCTGGCAGTCTCATAAGCTCGCCCGAGCCTTAGGTGACGTCCAGCGCGATTACTTCGGGCCGGTCAGGGTTCCTGCCGGTTCCTACTTCATGATGGGCGACAATCGCGATCACTCCTGCGATTCGCGCTATTGGGGACCTGTGGATCAGCATTTCATCAAGGGGAAGGCCTGGTTTATCTACTGGCCTCCCTCGCGCATGCAGGTGGTTCGCTAAAAGGAAGCCCGCAATCCCCCTCCGTGGAAATTCAGGCTGGGCGTATTTTCTGCCAAGGCGTTCGAAGCGGCCAACAGCGGGCCGCCGAATTGCGTCAACCCTAAGCGAGATCGATCCAGTTCCAGCGGTTTTGGTACAGGGCGATCAGGCGCTCGCCGATCGCACGGTGGCCCGGAGCCTGCAGTTCCGGGTCGCCGGCGAGAAGTTCATCGGCGTCCGCGCGCGCGAAACCGAGCAATTTTTCGTCTTTGAACATATCGGCGACCGCCAGAGAGATATCCCCGCTTTGCGCGGTTCCGAGAAGCTCTCCGGGGCCGCGTAGTTTTAGATCCTCTTCGCCGATTCTAAAGCCGTCAGAGGTCGCAGTCATGATGTTGAGGCGCGCGCGGGCATGTTCGGTGTGCGGGTCAGCGACGAGGTGGCAGCAGGACGCCGCGCTCCCGCGGCCGATGCGACCGCGCAGTTGATGCAGGCTCGCCAAGCCGAAGCGGTCGGCGTTTTGGATGACCATGACCGTCGCGTTGGGCACATCGATGCCGACCTCGATGACCTGGGTCGCGACAAGTATTTGCGATATGCCCCCGACAAATTCTTTCATCACCGCGCTTTTAGCCTTGCCCGTCATAGCGCCGTGAATGAGGCTGATTTTGAGATCGGGAAATATTGATGTCTTCAGGCGCTCAAATTCGGATTTAGCCGACTGCAGGTCCAGTCGCGCTGACGCTTCGATGAGCGGATAGACGACGTAGGCCTGGCGACCGGCGGCGATTTCTCGGCGTATGACGGAAAATGCGTCCGTCTCTGAGCTCAGGACCGTTTTGATGGGCGGACGCCCCGGCGGCATAGTATCGATTGTCGAGGCATCGAGATCGCCATACAAGGAAAGCGCCAGCGTGCGCGGGATCGGGGTCGCGGTCATAACGAGCAGGTCAATAAGGCTTCCCTTTTGGCGCAAGGTTGTGCGCTGGCGCACGCCGAATCGGTGCTGCTCATCGATGACGGCTAAGCGCAGTTTTGGAAAAAAAACCTCATCCTCGAGCAATGCGTGGGTGCCCACGACTATGTCGATCTCGCCCGCGCGCACCGCCATTAAAATATTTTTGCGGATCTTTTGGGGTACGCGCGAGGTGAGCGACGCGACTTTTACCGGCAGATCTTTTAAGAAACGATCAAGAGTGGCGCGGTGCTGATCGGCCAGTATTTCCGTTGGCGCCATCAACACGCTTTGGCCTCCATTTTCCGCGGCAAGAAGCATGGCGGAGAGCGCCACCACGGTTTTCCCCGAGCCGACGTCGCCTTGAAGCAGGCGTGTCATTGGATAAGGCTGGCGCATGTCGTCAAAAATTTCATTAATGACGCGTTTCTGGGCAGGCGTGAACTCAAAGCCCGCTTTTTTCCGAAATGGAGTCAGCAAGGTGCGCTTGACCTCGTAGGAGAATTTCTTCAGTAGGCCGCGGGTTTGTCGGCGTTTGAGTATCCAGGCAATTTCAAGCAGCAGGAGCTCTTCATAAGCGAGGCGCGCGCGCGCGGCCTCAAGCTCGGCATTCGAGCACGGGAAGTGGATGCCGCGCATCGCCTGGGAGGCGGCGAGCAGTTCGCGCTTGGCGATCAATTCGGCGGGAATCGTGTCGAGCACGGCGTCGGTGGAGAGTTGAATGGCCTTGTGCACGGTCTCGCGCATGAAGCGTTGGGACAATCCTTCTGTCAGCGCGTATATTGGAGTGATGCGTCCCGCGTGCATATGCCAGCGTTCATCGCTGAGCGGGAAGTGCTCATCGACGCGAATCTTGTGTATGCCAAGCAGGTCAGGCTCGGCGCGACCGATAATCCAAAGATCGGCGCCTTTGGCTACTTCTGTCTTTAAGGAAGAAAATGCGTCATAACTTCGGGAAAGATGCTTGAACCACAGGCATTCGACCGCGCCGTGCGCGGCGGCAATCATTGCCTGATAAATGCCCAGGGTTGGGCCCGCGCTGTGCCACGAGGCGCTCAAAACGCGTCCTCTCAGGATGACATGGCCGTCCGAGGGGATATTTAAGCTTGAGGTTTCATGGCGGTCTTGCCAGGCGCGCGGATAATGGGTGAGAAGCTCGCCCAAGGTCTTCACGCCTAAGCGCTCAAAGATGATCGCCCGGCGGGGGCCTACCCCCCTCAGATACTGTATGGGCGTGCTGAGCGCTTGCGTGCTCAACTTGCTTGGTCCGTTGAGGGTTTGCTACTATTAGCGCACAATGTCATTTAAGTGTCAGATCCCAGGTTGCGGCAAAGGTCCTCAGTCCGGCAACAGCTATAGCCATTCGCATCGGGCTACTCGGCGCGTCTTTCGCCCGAATCTGCAGCGGCAAAAAGTTGTGATCGCAGACCGGACTCAGTCTGTTTACGTGTGCACGGATTGCATTAAATCCGGGCGCGCGGTTCGTCCTACTCGATAATACCCAACCACGGTCCGAGTGTACAAGGAAGGCTTCACCCTCAGGGTCTGGGCTTGCGTCCTGGTCCTGATTGTTTTGTGTCTTCCGGTGCTGAGCCCCGATGTGTGGTGGCATCTCTCGGCGGGACGCTGGATGTGGATGCACGGCTCGATTCCCAAGGTAGACCCATTCACATTTACGCGCTCAGGTGTCGCCTGGATCGATTTCGAGTGGGGCTTCCAACTTCTGCTCTATCCATTCGGACTGCTTGGCGATTGGGGTTTATGGACGGCGAAGGCGCTGCTTCTTGCGCTGGCATTTCTTCCGATTGACGGACTTCTTCGTGACCGTATGGCCTCCTCTCTTGAGCGCGCTTTAGGCGCGGCATTGTGGGCGGCGGCGATCCTGCCCAAGGCCGATCTGCGCGCCGATCTCGTCTCCGCAGCGCTCTTTGCTTGGCAGTTGCGCCGGGTTGCCTCAGGGCGCGCGTCTTTTTTTTCCGGTTTCCTCATGTTTTCTATTTGGGCCAACCTGCACGCTGGTTTTGTCGTCGGATTGGCGTTGTATCCAGCGTGGGCCTTGATCCAGCGCACGGTCTGCAAGCCTGCCGATCTTTCAGCAGAGGCGTGTGGCGCCGCACTCGGCACGTTGCTGAACCCTTACGGGTTTTCCTTATATACGGTATTTGCAACGCATGTGTTTGATCCCGTGCGTATTAGCGTCACGGAGTGGGGCGCTTTTTCACTGAGCTACCCGTTTCAGTGGCCGTTTGCCGCAGTGCTCGCCGTCGGCGTCCGGGCCGCCTGGCGCGCGCGCCGCCGTGAGCCGTGCTTGGCGTACATCTCTTTGGCCCTGAGCATGGCCACGCTTTTTTCTGTTCGCTTCAACGTGTATTGGCCCGTCGCCGCCGTACCCTTGATGGTTGCCGTGATCCCTGCCGAGGCGGCGCTCGCCGTGCTCAGCGTCCTCTTTGCCGCGTCTTTGCACAGCGTCGACTGGGGTCGGCCGTACCAAGACATATTCGTCGCGCGCAGTGCCGTGGACTTCATTGTGGCGGAACGCGCGGTCTTCGCGCCGCTGCGAGTATTCAATACCTATGAGTGGGGCGGTTATTTGGGCTGGCGCCTCGGTCCGCAAGGGCGCGTGTATGGCGATGGACGCTATCTATTTCATGCTCAATTGGCAGAGCTTCAGGAAGCGCTGAGCGGGGCGGTCCCGATGGCCGCCTTTGTCGCGCGCAATCGTTTGGATGCCCTTCTGATCCGTAATTATCAGGGGAGTATCCACGGTGAGCGCGTCTATCCGGATGGAACCCGCCGCAAGCTCAGGCGGCCATGGTATGTTTCGTACCTGCCGCGCGAGCGCTGGGCGCTGGTCTGGTGGAACTCGCAGGCGCTGATCTTTGTGGAGCGAATTAAAGTCGAGACTTCGTGGCTTGTTGCTCATGAGTATCGATGGTGGCGCCCGGGCGACACGGAAGCGCTCGCTGATGCTTTGGCGCGCGGCGAGGTTTCGGCATCGACCGTCGATTCTGAAAAATTACGTCATGGCCGTTGATGGATTCTTCTCAACCCCGCAGGGTCATGATTTTGTAGGGTAAGGGTTGGCGCAAAATATTGTTGGAGTATCACCTCGACATCCAAAATTCACAAAGTTATTATTGCGTCAACCCTAACGGAATATGCCCGCGACGAACACGCAGACGTTGGAGTTGCTTCTCGAGGTGGGGCGACTTCTGTCGTCCAAGCTCGAACTTAGCGAACTCTTAACCGCTGTTCTGAATTTATCCGTGCGCGTCGTGGATGCGCAAAGAGCCTCGCTCCTGTTGCTCGATGAGAAAACATCGGAACTGTATTTTCATGTGGCCTTGGGTTTGGATCCCGGCGTAGCCAAAATCCGCCTGCCTCTCGGCTCCGGCATCGCCGGTTCGGTGGCCAAGAACCGAACCTCCGAGATCATCCCTGTTGCGCGTCTGGATCCGCGCTGGTCCTCGGCGATGGACGCGCATTCAGGCTTCCTCACCCGCTCGATTCTTGCTGTGCCGATTCTTATCAAAGGTCATCTTCTCGGAGTGTTGGAGGCGATCAACAAGCGGGATGGAAATTTCAGCGACGCGGACATGCGCGCCCTCGAGGCCTTCGCTTCCCAGGCGGCGGTGGCAATAGAGAATGCGCGCTTGTTCGCCTCACTCGAGGAGGAGCGCTTTAAACTCGCAACAATGTTCGCGCAGATGACCGACGGCGCAGCGCTCACTGATTCGTCAGGAAAAGTTCTCCTGTCAAATGAAGCCGCGGCACAACTCCTTGGAACTGAATTGAGAGATATCAGCGCTGGTTTTCAAGGAATGAGCGTAACTCCCCCGATCAAAGACCTCCTCGCCGGAGATCCTCCTTTGCTCGATTTTACCGCGCTGCGAAAAGAACCAACACTGCTTGCGCTTGAAGGGCGTGTGACGAAAGCTCCACTTGGAGAAAGCGACGGGCGGTTGTTTATGTTCCACAACCATACCGATAGTTTTCGCGAGGAGACGCTCAAGCGGACATTTTTGAGCCTCATCTCGCACAAACTGCGCACGCCGCTTACGGCCGTGACCGGCTTCGCCGATATTCTAATCAATGAGCTCAATGCGGACACCACCGCGATGATGGCCAAGGCGGCCGGCACGATACAGGCTCAGGGCTACAAGCTGAGCGAGCTTGTGGACAAACTCCTGCGCTTCGTGATGATTGAAAGCCCCGACATTAAGATAAATTACCAGCCCTTTTCTCTCGACGAGGCGGTCAAGGAGGTGCTGACAGCTCTTAAGGATAAGTTCGACAGGCGCGGGGCAAAAGTGAACGCGCCGGCAACAAGACTTTTTATCCTGGGTGATAAGAAATTTGTCACCGAGGCGCTCAAAGAGCTCTTAGACAATGGGATTAAGTTTAATCCCGAGCGCTCGCCTGTCGCCACCTTGAGCGCTAGGGCTGTCGGTGACTGGGCCGCAGTAACGGTTTCTGACACGGGGCCCGGCGTGCCGCCGGAAGACATTAAACGCGTGTTCTCTAGTTTTTATCAAGTGGAGAAGTATTTCACCGGTCATACGGACGGACTGGGATTAGGGCTCTGCTTTGTGCGTAAGGTGGCGGAGCTTCACGGCGGCGCCGCAGTCCTGCAATCTAAATTCGGCGTGGGTTCATCAATCACTCTGACCTTGCCTCTAAAGAGGAATGAGTGATCCTCGGTGAGCCCGCCGAAACTTACGGCCCGGCGCTGTCCGGGACCGATTACGGCGAGGTCTTCCTTGAACAGCGGCGCTGGTCCACCGCGCGGCTTTCAGACGGCGCTGTCCGCGATATCAGCTCCGGCGCCGAACGCGGCATGAGCCTTCGACTCCTGAGGCGTGGGGGCAGCGTCATTGAGACATTTTTCGGCAGCTCCCATGACCTTGCCGCCGCCGCAGCGGCCCGACTGCGTAAACAGGTTCTGCCGGGAGCATTCGGACGCGGGCCAGCGTTCACGGTCGTGTGCCGGATGGCGCATGCAGGCCGTCTCGATCCGGCGACCCTCACGCCTGAGCGCAAGCTTGCGTTGCTGCACGCCATCGATCGCGCGGCGCGCGAGTTGTCGCCGCTCGTGCGCCAGGTGACCGCAATCTATACCGACTTAAATAAGGACACAAGGGCGATTAATTCTGAAGGTCGAGACCTTGCCCAGTCTTCCCTGTCCAGGAATCTGTCGGTGTCCGTCGTTGCCGAACATAGAGGAATACTCCAGACGGGCTTTGAGGTCATTGGCGCTCAGCGCGGCTACGAACTTTTTGATGAGGAGATGGTGCTCAGAGCCGCGCGACGGGCGGCCAAGCGCGCGCTTGCCAAGCTTGATGCGCCCAAAGCCCGGGCGGGTGAAATGGCCGTTATCCTTGCCGCGGCCGCAGGCGGCACCTTCATCCATGAGGCGATCGGCCACTCCCTTGAGGTTGACCACGTGCAGGAAGGATCCTCACCCGCGTACCGCGGCATGAGGGGCAAGATCGTCGCGCCCGAAACGATTACCGTCATAGACGATCCGACTTTGCCGTTTCAGCGAGGATCCTTCATCTTTGATGATGAAGGCGTCGAAGCGCGGCCGACAACACTCGTGCGCAACGGGGTCTTGAGGGATTTTCTCTACGACCGTGTGACGGCCTTGCGTGAGGACCGTCTTTCCAACGGCCACGGACGGCGCGAGTCATTTGCCGCGCGTCCGATCCCGCGTATGTCAAATCTCTACATAGCGCCCGGCACGGACGACCCCGCCCGGATCATCAAGGAGCTCAAGAATGGACTGTTCGTCACGCGCATGGGCGGCGGGCAGGTGGACACCGCCAGTGGCGAGTTCGTTTTTGAGGTTGATGAGGGTTGGCGCGTGGAGAATGGCGTCATCAAGCACCTCGTGCGCGACGCGAATCTTCTTGGCAGTGGACCGGAAGCCCTGCGCTCTATTGATAGCGTGGGCTGGGATATCGGCTGGGGTATCGGCGTCTGCGGCAAAGAAGGGCAGAACGTGGCGGTCAGCGATGGTCAGCCCACGATCCGCATGCCCAAACTCATCGTCGGAGGCAGTCATGATTAGACGTTGTCTCAAGTTTGTCGCGAGATTCCAGCCATTGACAAAACAGGAAACTCCTGTTAAATCAACAAAGGGATATGAGACGGATGAAGGAGAAGCTAAATGAAAAGAATCGCGCGTTGGATGTTGTTGTCTCTGGCGGTTGTGGCGCTGAACGAGCGGGCGGCCATGGCGAGGGTGAATTTGGAAAGCCCGGAAAAAATCGCGAAGGAACGCGTCGGACTCCTGGTGGATGTTTTTACTAAACTAGCGTCTGCGGATCATTCTCCCGCGCCCAACGAATGGGAAGCATTAGCCGACAACTGTAAAGATGGAGCGGGGGAGGTGGGAGCGGAAGTGCGTTATATTGAGAGGGATAAGGAATCGGGCATGCGTTTTTGGTGCAAAAAAAGCAAGGAAGACAGGTTTAGTCCTTGGTACCAAGACAAGATGTTTTCGGGTGATTTTTTATTGAGTTCATATGATGGCGTGATTGCCTTGGTTGACTATCGGAAACAAGACATTAAGTTTTCCAACACCGGCACTGATTATAAAATTGCAATTGACGTTATTGCGGGTTATGGGGTGATTCCTCCCGTCGTCGTCAATCAGGCCTTGCGGGAGTGGATTAAGAAATCATTGCAGATCCGCGAACCGCAGAAACAAAGAGACAAGATGCTCTTGCCTTTCAACAACGCCGCCAAATAAATTCACAGTTTATCTTTTCCCTGCCAAGATCAACGTTCGCGCTGTCGGCCTGTGTCGGCGCTATTTTATTGCCCAATGTTGCCGCGTCATCTTCGACGCCGGGTTGGTTCAAGCAAGGCAAGTCGCTCGTTCTCTACGACTCTGTAGGCGCACTTGCCTTTGAGATCGGCCTGCTCCGTGAAGAGAACGGAGGCGTCGTTCGCGAGGTGCTGGGCGACGCATCGCCGAATGGGACATCAGCCTGGACCCTTGAACATACGTCTATTGAAAACTCGCGGCGCAGCCATAATCCCAAGCGCACCCTCAAGATTTACGGCTCGGCGGGGCAGATTCTGTGGAGCGACGACACGGTCGATTGGCCCCAAAAGGGCGAGCCGATTGTATTTTCAAACGACTCAAAGGTCATCCTGATCGCCTGTCATTTTGACGAGTCATGGGCCGTTGAGGCGCGTGATTGGACAGGAGGCATGAAACTTAAGGCCGGACCTTTTGATCATCTTATCAGTATCGCGCTGGCGCCTCGTGGCCGGTTCGCAGTCGTGCGTTGGGCCGTGCCCGACAATAGCGACACGCATTCATTTTTAGACATCGAGGCCAACGTCCGCAAGGATATCGCGACCTCCGAGCTGACGCCCGGCCTCGTGCGTATCGGTGACGATGGCGTGGCGAGGTCCGGAAAAAGGAAGGCGTTTGAATTTACGACGACAATCAAGGCGGCGCCAAAATGAAGACCTCTTTTCTGATAATCCTGCTGCTCACCTGCGCGTTGCGCGCTGATGACGGGGAACCCGATTCCAAGCCACCCGTCTATGCAGTCGAGGCCGACCAGACGGAAGCCATCAAGAACATGAGCCGACAGCTTGCCGACGATCCGGGGCTTCAGGAAGCGCTTGTCGACCGCATCATGCCATCGCAGATAGCAGACGCTATCAGCGATGAACTCGATACCAATAAAAAGCGCTCCGCGGTTCGTGATTGGGTGCGTGGCGACCTTGTTGCCGCAGCGGAGATGGCGCTTGGCCTGAAAAAGGATGACGTTGAGGGAGCTCCTCTATTCGAAAACAGCGTCGTCAAGTACATTCATCAGACTTTTCGGCGAAACAATACCGACCGCGGCGCTTATGGTGTGCTCAAGAGCGCGGCAAAGACATCGCAGCTTGTGGGCCGTAATGACCAGCAGGCCGGCGAGGAAGAGAGGCGCGAGTCGCTGCGAAACTTATTCGAGGGCAAGGGCGCTCAGGACGCAAAAGTCATCACAGGACAGGCGTCTTCAGGCAAGGCTGCCTCCGACGCGCCGGCAAGCGCCGTTCTGAGCATCTCATTCTATGACCGCCTCTCCACCGACAATATCCACGGATACTCCCCTCAACTGATGTCTTTTCAAAATGCGCTCAACACGCGTCGCCCGCCA
This sequence comes from uncultured Elusimicrobia bacterium, assembly GCA_964529095.1. GTDB lineage: Bacteria > Elusimicrobiota > Elusimicrobia > UBA1565 > UBA9628 > GWA2-66-18. Next base: position 3,408 of record CAZGVK010000035.1, on the reverse strand, counting down.
GGCGCGCCGATACTCATCGAGACCGGCAAGCTTGATTATGCGACCTTGGCCTATCCCGCACACGGTCTCAAATACGATCTCCGGAACCTGGAAGATCGCCTGCGCCGCGCGCGTATCGCCGAACTCGCTGCAATGGGCGGTGTCCAATTGACTGAACGCGACATGGATGATCCCAATCTCGAGGCGCGTTTGCGCGCCCGAGTTCCGGCAGGCAAGCTTTCCAAACGCTTCGCCGCGCGCGCCGCCGCAAATGCGCGGGCACAGGCGGCGCTTTTTGCCTTCAATGCCGCCGCCGAAAAGAGCCGAGATTCAAGCCGGATAACAAAAACTCTTCTCCTGGAACTATCCAGTCGTCAGCGCGAGGCCGCGCGTTGGCTCACCGTCGCTTCGCTGGAAGAGGAACTTTCACGCATCACGGACGAGGAAGATTTCCTCACCGCCGAACTCATCGTCGCAATTGATGCCGTACCGTTGGCGGCGCCGATTCGCGAGTTATATAAGCGCCGTGGAGAGTCCTATAAAGAGAGAGCTTCCAAGTTGAAGGCTCAAATCCAGATTACGATTGACGCGTTGCTGTCCGTGGAATGGCTGTCGCGGACTTCAAGGATCGAGAAGATGATCAATGAGAACACGAGCCTGCGCCGCAAGATCATGCGCGACATGGCGGATTACCGGTTCGTGCCCGTACGCATCGCCGCTGTAGCAATCAAGCAGGCGCGTTGGCAAAAAATAATCGACGAAATGATCGTCAAATACGCAAAATTCACCCCCTACGGGCGCGCGATCGCGTCTCGGCGAGACAAGTTCTCGCGTTACCTGTATATTTTCGGTCAAATCGCATCGGGCGATATTTCCGGCGCGCATTTATCTCTCGTCAACTCCGAGAGCGCTTACCGCTAAGGAAACGAAGAAGCGTCAAAATCATCGTGCGCAGACCATAGAAGGCCGGGCCGATGTCGCCGAAGACGGTCTTGGCGCAATCAAAGACGCCAGTCTTGGTCAGCAAACACACCGGAAGATCGACGTCCTTGCATTCGCGATCAATGGCGATGCCGGCGCGTCGAAATTCGCGAAAACGCGCACTTCACGCGCCAGGAGCTTGGCAACCCGACAGGTTATTCAGCGCTCTTTGATGATGTTCATCTTCGAGAAAAATCCGCTTCGGTACTTGCGATCGAAATCATCAGGGCTCATGGATTCAAGAAGTCCCAGGTTATTGCGGGCGACCTCGTAGTCCGGGTTTGCCTTCAAGGCGGCCTTCAGCATCGCCAGGGCTTCCCCGCGATTTCCCGTCATGACGTAAGCTGTGGCCATGTTGCCCAAGACCCGATACGCTTCCGGTTTCTCTTTGATCAGGGGGTAGGCTTTCCGGAGAAGATCGAGCGCGACCTGAGCCTGCCCAGCCTTGAGACGATCCGTGGCCTGGTTGACCAGAGCCATCGCCTGAGCTCCCGCGTCGCCCGTGGCTACCGCCGTCACTCGAATTTCCCAGCCAATTTCCTGTTGAGGGTTGCCAAGGGCCTTGCGTTCCTTCAGTATGACCTCTCGGGGACTTTTGCCGCCCAGTTCCTTCTGCGGCGCGTCAAGCCACTGCTGCGTGATCTCGCGGGCCTTGGGCTTATTGACATCGCGCGTAAGCTCTTCAAGCGGCAGGCGGTCCATAACGAAGTGCTGCAAGTCCAGCACGAGCGATTGCTCCTTGGGGCCGGGCCCAGCAATGGACAACGTCAAGTTCCACATGGCCACAAGAAGGGCCACAACTTCCTTGCCTGACTCGGCCGATGGCGCCCGGCTAACGAGGACTTGACGGAGTGGATGCTCCGTGGCAGCCCTCTTGTGGGCATCAAGAATGTCGTCCTCGATCTGGGCGACGGTGATATCGGCCACGTGCCAACGTTGGAGAATCGAGGCGAGGCGCGCGCGTATGCGGTGCAGGCCCTCCTTCTCCCACTCCACACTGGGTATAAACAAGCCGAGGATAAACCTATGGCGAATGGGCTCATCCTTGAGAATATCGCCTCGGGCCTGAATGAGGCGTTCCAGGTGGTAGCCGGCTTCGGTGGGAATCCGCGCGACGAAACTCGAAAGAGCCCAATGGTCTTGAAACCGGAAGAGTCGGGCGATCAGGAACTCGCCCTCCCTGCCGTCCTGCGACCCCTTCACATCGATGACGCGGCAGGTTTCTCCATGCGGGATAGGCGTCAAGTCCAGCCACTCACCCGCCTTACGCGCGGTGAGTTTATATATGCCGAAGCGGTTGTCTTCCTCCATCTCGCGATAGGCGGCCGCCTCTGTCTCGTCAAAACGCCGTTGATTGGTCTTGATAAAAAGACCCAGCGGCGTCAAGCCGCACCGAGTGAGCTTGCGTTCCAGGAGAAACCAATCGACGAACAACCCTCCGACCAGGGCTCGACTGTGGTCTGGAATGAGACTCGGGTTGATGAAGAATTCCTCCCTAGCCTCCGTGTCCTCGACGGTGACCATGCCCTCGTGCCGGGACCAACCCAAGAATTTGTTGAAATATTTATGCGCCTTGGACTGCGTCATGGGGTTATGGTGCCGGTCGATGCAAGCCTGGATTTTATGGCCTTCCCACGCTCTTTGGCTTTCTGGTAGGCATCTCGGCGTTGCTGTTTCAGTTTTTCCATCATGGCGATCTGGCGAGGATCGGTCTTGCGGTATTCCTTGGCCCGCAAATAAGCCTCGCGACGCATCTTCTTCGCGAACTCCTTTTGGGAAAGGCGTTTGGGCGGTTCCTGATCGGCTGTTGATTGCGGGGCATCAGTCATTATAGTTTGGAAAGAAGCTTCTCGCTCACCACGCGCGCCGCCGACACGGCATTGTAGCGTATGTTCGGAGCCAACAGCGGCCGCAGATCATCGTCGTTTTGCTTTTCATATTTAATTCTCCGTTATGCTACTGATTTGTTTGAACGTTCGGTTTTCGTCGAACATTATGTACACGGATTTCATATCGCCGATGACTCCTAGCATCGCGCTAATATACATCCAAACGGCGGTATACGAACCGTCAGGTCCGTACACCCTCATGTACGGTTTTGCGCCTAGCAGTCGGACGACTTCCGCTTCCTTAGTAACCCCAGGTTTTAGGTGCGCTAAGTTAGCGGTATTGTAATTACGACCTGTACTAGCGCACGAGCACAGGAACATCGCTACTAGTAAGTATTTCATTTTGATACCCCCGTGCTTCGATTTCCTGGCATACTACGTTCTGGAACGTCGGGTCCTAACGCAGTTTGAGCGCGCGGGTTTACGTCACACCTTCGCCGTGCGGCTACTTCAATCGGGCGCGGCGCAGCTTCCTTTTATCCAAGCATCGAGGCTCAGTGGCGAGGGCGCTGATTTCCATGCCAACAAGCAAAGCGCAAGCAGGCCGCCATCAACGAGC
>CAZGVK010000034.1:0-12661 GCA_964529095.1 uncultured Elusimicrobia bacterium | reverse complement strand
CGCTGCGATATCCCTCCAGAACAAGCCGAGCACATCATCGCCGTTGCCGGTGAGCCGCAGTTCTCCGGAAACTCTTTCGACAAGCCAATACACCGACACGATCTGGATCGGCGCTTGCCTTGACAGGTGCGCCTCCTGGCTCGCGTATAAGGTCCGCACCGGCCTGACGACGAGGCCGGTCTCCTCGGCGAACTCGCGACGAAGCGCAGCGCCCGGGGCCTCCAATATTTCCACGCCGCCGCCGGGAAAATTGATAAAGGTGTTCGCGCCAAAATGAGAACGCGTGAGCAGAACCTGCTCTCTATCGCGCAAAACGCCGTAGATGCGGCAAGAGAACCGTCTCACTGATTATTCAGGAAGTCGACGACAACGCTCTTCGCGTCGCCGAGCAGCGGGTCGCCGTCGCCAACGAGCAAGCAGTCGAAGTCATAGGTCCGCAGGAGTTCAAGGGAACGCTTGAGCTCCTCGGGATTATCCTGTTTGGCGACCGGCACGGTCTGGATTTTCCTGCGGGGCGCTATCAAGGCGTCGCCCAGAAGGAATAGACGCCGTTGTGGCCAGTAGAGGGCGATCTCCCCCGGCGATTTCCCGGGCAGATGCACGCAGACGAGGCCATAGATCGTGTCGCCATCCCTGAGAGTTTGTTCAGGCGTGATTTGAGCTTCCTCGACTTCCAAAACGTGAAGCAAGGTCGGGATATTCCAACGCTTGAGCACGGTTTCCCGCTCACGCAAGTGATTGCGATTGGTGATCACGAGCGCATCAGGCTTGAGGCCTGAGGCGTCGATATAGGCGAGGTCGTCAGAAGAAAACGCAACAGGATCGACAAGAACCGTTCCCTCCGGCGTCTTGAGAATGTGCCCGTTAAAATTCAACTTCTTCTCAAGGTTGAAAGCGGACCAAAGGTACACACCGTCGATGATCTGGATCATGAATTGACTCTAAAAATTTTGCGCGAGGGGGGACTCGAACCCCCAAACCCTTTCAGGCGTACGCACCTCAAGCGTATGTGTCTGCCAGTTCCACCACCCGCGCGTCGGGTTCCTGCTGTTTTACTTTGAAGTTTTTGGAGCGACCGGTTTCGACGTCTCCGCGGCGATCGACTTGTAGGCGTCAGACGCCGTCGGAGACGATGGCCCGGCCGGCACCTTCGCCGGCGCTTGCGCCGGAATGGGCAAAGGCATGGACGGCATCTTCGAGGTTATACTGGACATTCCGGTCCGGTCCGAGAGAAGCGTTAGAAAAAGAGAAGTGACGGCGAAAGTCGCGGCCAAGCCGGCGGTGAACTTCTTCATGAACATTGAGCCGCTGGGCGTATTGATCAACGAATCCCCACCGCCTCCGAACATCGACAGACCCGCGCCGCGCCCGGTCTGCAGAAGCACAAACAAGATCATGCCGAAACACGCGATAATGTGAACCGTCAAAAAAAAGTGGTACATGCGATATGATTATACCTATTTTAAGCGGCTGACCGAGTCATAAGGCGAGGAAATGCCGCTTCCACACGCGTTGTCAAGCGGCAAGCGCGACTAGCCCGGGCAGGGCCTTGCCTTCGAGAAACTCCAGGCTAGCGCCCCCGCCCGTCGAACAGTGGCTCATCTTAGATGCAAGCCCGGTCTTCGCCAGAACGGACAAACTGTCGCCGCCGCCTACGATCGTAATCGCACCATTCTCCGTCGCAGTCGCCATGGCCTTCGCCACGGCATAGCTTCCTTGAGCGAACGGGGGCATCTCGAATATGCCCATAGGGCCGTTCCAGAAAATCGTCTTCGCCTTGGAGATGCGCTCGGTAAAAAATTCAATCGTGTGCGGGCCGATATCCACGCCGATCATGTCAGATGGAATCGACATGGCCTGGGTAGCGCTTGTCGCGGCATCGCTGCTGATCGCGCGAACGACAAGATGGTCGGCCGGCAGCAGGCACTCAACTTTATTCTCGACTTTCTTGTTGTATGCTTTTTCAATCACCGCTTTTGCAGCATCAATCTGATCCTTCTCGAGCATTGACTTGCCGATGTTGATGCCCTGCGCCGCCAGGAACGTGTAGGCCATTGCACCCCCGATGAGCAACACATCCACGCGTTCGAGGAGCTTGTCGAGCACCGCGAGCTTGTCAGAGACCTTAGCGCCCCCTATGATCGCAAGGAATGGCCGCTGAGGATTTCCAAACACCCGATCGAGAAATTCGAGTTCACGCTGAACAAGGAAGCCTATCCCCCCGGGAATATGCCGCGTGACACCCACCGTCGAGGCATGCGCGCGGTGCAGGACGCCAAAGGCGTCGGAGATGAAGAGAGCCCCGTTTTTGGCGAGATCTTTCGCGAAGGCAGGGTCGTTGGCCTCTTCTTCCGCATGAAAGCGAAGATTCTCCAAGAGGAGAACATCGCCGGCCTTCATCAAGGCGACGGCCTTGTCAGCGACAGCGCCCACGCAGTCCTTCGCAAACGCAACGGGCTTCTTGAGGAGCGTGGCGAGCTCATCGGCGACGGGTTTCAGCGAATACTTAGGCTCGTTCTTTCCCATCGGACGTCCCAAATGAGAGATCAATACGATCATCGAACCTTGCGCAATTAAATGCTCGAGCGTCTTGAGCGTCTCGCGGATGCGGGTATTGTCCGATATCTTGGCACCTTTCATCGGGACGTTGTAGTCAACTCGGACCAGCACGCGCCTGCCCTTGACGGCCATCTCCTGGAGGCGCTTGATCTTGAGCGCTGGCTTGTCGGTCATTTTAATAGATATTTTTTCCCATCGCAGACGCGATGAGCTCGGAGGCCAAAACTGCCGTCGCGTTCTGCGTGTCCTCGAGCGGATTCACCTCGACGAGATCAAGCCCGATCATGCGCTCGGAATCGGCGCACAGCTCCATGAGCAGATGCGATTCGCGATAGGTGAGGCCGCCGCGCTTGACCGTGCCGGTTCCGGGAGCGTTGCCGGGGTCTACGACATCGATGTCGAAGCTCAGATGAAATCCCGCAGTTCCGTCGCTGGCCATGTCGATGGCCTGCTCGGTCACCACTCCCATCCCATAACGGTCGATCTCCTGCATTGAAAAAACATGTATCCCCGACTTGCGGATATTGACGGCCTCCGCGCGGTCCACATCGCGAATGCCGACGAGAACGACGTTGCGCGGGTCGATCTTAGGCGAGAAGCCGCCCATCCGCACCAAATTCTTGTGGCCCATGCCGAGAAGGTGCGCAAGCGGCATGCCGTGTACGTTGTCGGTCGGAGACGAATCGGGCGTATTGATGTCCGCATGCGCATCCACCCAGATCAGTCCGATCTTGCGTCCCTTGTCCCGGAACGCCCGCGCCACGCCGGAGACGGAACCCACGGCAAGCGAGTGGTCGCCGCCAAGCGTAATCGGAATCGAACCGTTAGCCACGGCCTCGTAGGTTTGCTTTTCGAGATTCTGGCAGACCTTGAGAATAGCGGCGCCATTTTTAAGTCGGCCTCTGGCAGCAACCAAGATCTTAGGCACGACCAGGTCGCCTGCGTCGGTGACCTCAAGATCGAGCGCTTCCAGGCCCTCGATGAGGCTCGCCCGGCGCACGGCGGCGGGCCCTCCCGATGCGCCCTTTTTAGAGGCGCCGTAGTCGAGGGGTACGCCGATGATAGTCGCGTGTCTCTTCTTGCCGCTCACTCGTTTACGCCGCAACGACCGACTTCTTGGCGATATAAGCGACAAGGTCCACAATACGATTGGAGTAGCCCCACTCGTTGTCATACCAGCCGAAGACCTTGACGAGGTTACCATCGATGACGTCGGTGAGAGTTGCGTCAAAAACAGAACTGTGGGCATTGCCCATCACGTCGCGCGACACGATCGGATCCTCATTGTACTGAAGAAAGCCCTTGAGAGAACCGCTCTGGGCCGCCTTCTTGAACGCCGCATTGACCTCCTCCTTCGTGACGAATGTATTGAGAACAGCAGTCAGATCCACGATGGAGACGTCCTGCACGGGCACGCGGATGGCGCAACCATTGAGCCGGCCTTTTAGTTTTGGAAGAACGAGGCCGATAGCCTTGGCGGCGCCCGTCGAGGACGGAATCATCGAGACGGCCGCCGCGCGGGCACGGCGCGGGTCGGCGTGTCGTTGATCAAGAAGATTCTGGTCATTGGTATAGGCGTGAACTGTGGTCATCAGTCCGGACTTCAGGCCAAAGGTCTCATCAAGTATCTTGCCCAGCGGCGCCAACGCATTCGTCGTACAGGACGCATTGGAAATGACGGTATGCCGAGTTGGATCGTAGAGGTCGTCGTTGATGCCCATGCAGATGGTGATATCCTCACCCTTGGCGGGCGCCGATATCACGACTTTCTTCGCGCCGCCGACAAGGTGGCCGCGGGCCTTCTCCGCATCCGTAAAAAGGCCGGTCGACTCGATGACGATCTCAACGCCGACCGAGCTCCATGGCAATCGAGCTGGATCTTTCTCCGCGAATACCTTAATGAGGCGACCGTCGATCCTGAGGTCATTGCCCACCGCTTCCACGACACCCGAATATGGGCCAAAAGTTGAGTCGTACTTGAATAGGGTTGCATTCATCTTCGCGTCCGTCAGATCGTTGATCGCGACGATTGCGATGTCGGGATTTTTGAGGGAAGCGCGCATGACAAGGCGCCCGATACGGCCGAAACCATTGATGCCGACTTTTATAGCCATGTCAGTGAACCTCCGAAAATTGGATTGCCGTCAGCGGTTAAGCAGGACTATTTCTACGCGTTGATCGGAGAATGGCGCCCGTGTCGAGTCGACGCTGATTTGGCGCACAGCGACCATCAGTTCCCTGAGCAAACTGCCCTGAATAGCTTTGGCCTGGACGTCGCCCATCTCCTTGGTGTTCGCAAACACGCGCACGGCAATGGGGATGCCGGATTGCTTGCGCTTAATGAGATCGGCGGCCGCGCGGAGCAGATCAAGACCACCAGGCGTTTGCAACTCGAGGGCGTTCTTGCTCCTGCCGAACAGGACTGAGGAGTCAAGGCTCAGATGAAGACCGGCGTCTTCTTGATGAACGACGCCTTTCAAGAGCAACGGCGACCCGACCGTCGTGCGCGGAAAGCCGTCAGGGCTCGTGAACATATAGACGGCCGAATAGGAGCGTCCCGCGCGGATCCACTCGCCCTGCGCGTTCTCTCCGGTCCAGAGCAACTCCTCGGGCGGATCGTTGGCGCCGGAATAGCTATGGAAGATGCGGCCATCCTCATCGGCAATCGTCAGGCTCCAGCCCCACTTGCGCGCTTCCTTGGCATCGAGCTTGCCCGCGAGCAACGCCAAAAGCTGCTCCTTGATTTTAAAACTATTCGGGGAACGCTGACTGAACGTCGCGCGCCATGGCTGAATCACGCGCTCATTCATTAAGGATTCAGGATGAGTTCGACGCCACGACACCGTCAGCGGGGACAACGCCAAGAGCAAGTTTTCATCGGGCTTGAGAGACGTCCGAATCGTCTCGAATGCGTCAACCGTCATCGCGAGCGGCGGCTTCGGATCATTGAGCTTCGAACTCGTCGCTTTGATGACGACCTCCGCCGGCATGCCTGCCGAGGTCGCGGCCGGCAACTGAGCCCGGCCCGCAGCGTTCACGACGAGAACAATCCCGGCAACTAAAATGGGGTCTATTTTCATGATTACTCCAAAATGAATCGGAATGTGATGATCCCCCACTGCACTCCGGAACCGGGCGCGGGGACGAAGGTCCAACTGCGAAGGCTGTCCATGCACAACCGGTCCAGACGACCGTAACCCGAAGTAATCTCCACGCTCATGCCGGGCAGAACCATCCCCCCGGCGTCCACGGTGAATCGGATGGCGACCGCCGTCTCCATCAAGCCCTGCTTCTGAGCCCATTCAGGGAATGCGGGGACCACGGAACTAAGGACCTTCCGATCCTTCAACGGGCCTTCGATCTCAACACCTTTCTTAGGCGCCGCCTCCGCGACAGCCGCAGTCTCGCGACGCACGGGCCTTGGCGCTGCGGCAACGATCTTCTCAAGTTTAGGCGCTATCGCCGCCTCGACGCGAGGCTTCAACTCAATCTGACCGGACAAGACAGGCAAGCCCACGCGCGCTCCGGCGCGCGGCGTCGTCTCATTGAGGACCGCCGCTGCGGCCATTATTTGGCGTCTGCTCGTCGGGCGCAATGCTTCGAGACCGCCGCCGGCAACGCCGCCATCGCCCAAGATCGCCGTGGCTTCCCGGCGTTTATCCTCAAGGGCGAGGGCCTCAGGAAGATTTTTCACACGGCGCTGTCCCACGTCTTCAAGCTTCGCCATCCCCGCCAATGTTTGCGCCGCTCTGCGGCGGCTTCCGAGTTCAGCTCCCATATCTGCAACCGCCGTGCGTGAACGTCCAAGGTCGAGAGCCTCAAGCTTAAGCATTGACTTGCGGGTTTTGTCCTCGAGCTTGGGCGCGTCAATAAGCACCGCTTTACGCGCCTCTGCAATCTTTAGATCTGCGGCTTGCGCGGCAACGCGAGGAGGGGGCGCCGGCAAGGCCATCTTGAGAAAATCCATTGTGGAGATTACAGGTTTAACGACGCCGGCGACAGGCTTCGAGCGCGACGGCGATGTCAGGAGATCCACGCCCTCGATGATTTGCGCCGCCTGTTTCGGGCCTTCTTTTACGAGGCCCATGAAAAGGAAAAGAAAGCCCGCATGAAATCCAAGGGAAACCAGCACCGATGTTGGAACTCTCTGTGTCATTATCTTATGGACACCATTTCATTTCAACTGTTCCGTCGCTATCGTCAAGGACTGGGCCCCGGCATCCTTTGAGCGCGCCATCAAATCGGTCAACTGCCCATGAAGGGCGTCCTTATCGGCGCGCAAGATGATCACTTTCGACTCCTTCTGCGCGAGCGCTATTCTGAGCGCCGCGCTGAGCAGTGCGGGGTCGGTGAACTTCCTCATGTCAATTGCGTATTCACCATCCTTGGAGAGCGTGACCGTGATCTTGTCGGCCTCCTCGCCTTCCTGCGTATGCGCTGAAGGCAGGTCAACCTTGATGGCGGGCTCCGAGAACATCGGGGCTGTCACCATGAAAATAATGACAAGGACAAGGCACACGTCCACCAGGGGCGTGATATTGATATCGGTGATGGGATCATCCGAGTCGATGCTTGCCGCCGACATCAGCTTCCGCCTCCAGCCTTCACATTGGTCTTCATGATGGCAAGTTTAAGCGCGCCCGCCTGCTTCGACGCGTCAAGAACCGAGACGACAAGTCCAACTTTATTGGCGGCATCGGCGGTCACGATCACCATCTTATCCTTGCTGGAGAGAAGCGCTCTGGCGAGCACGCCCCGAAACGTCACGCCGTCGGTCTTAGTGCCATTGACGGTGATGCCGCCATCGAGCGAAATCAAGATGTTGACATTCTCATCGACGGACGCCTTTCCCTGGGCATTGGAGGATCTCGTTTCCAAGACCTTGATTCCCATGGTGACCGCCATCGGCGCCACAGCCATGAATATGATGACAAGCACCAGGCACACGTCCACCAAAGGGGTGACGTTGATTGCGGTAATGGGCTCGTCGTCTTTCTGCGCCGCTGCGGCCATAAAGAACTCCTGCTATTTAGCCCCAAGCATCACGATCAGACGCGCCGAGGCGATCTCCATATCAACGGTGATGACCTTCAGGCGGCGCATGAAATAGTTGTATATGATCGTCGCCGGAATGGCGACGAGCAGTCCGCCTGCCGTGGCAACCAGCGCCTCGGCGATGCCTCGGGCGACGACGGAGGGACCGCCGGTGCCGGAAGCGGCCAGGTCGCGAAATGCCTTGATGATGCCGACAACCGTGCCGAACAGGCCGATGAAGGGCGATATGTTGCCAAGGGTACCAAGCACACCGAGGAAGCGCTCGAGCTTGACGCGTTCCTCCTTGAGCTTGGTCATAAGAAGTTCCTCAAGGTCCTTGCGTGAGCGCACCGCGTGGAGGAGACCATAGTGAACGACCTGCGCCACCGCCGAAGGATTCTTCGAACAGTAGGCGACGGCCGTGTCGGTCTTGCCTCCCTCGAGATTCTTGCGGACATGGCCAAGCACCTCATCAGGGGTCGCCTGCGCCGTGCGGAAGTACCACCAGCGCTCAAGCGCAAATGTGATGGATAGAATGGAGCAAAAAAGCATGATAACGAGCGTAAAGCTCTCGCGAAATAACGCCAGAATGTGCACTTGGTCCATCGTTGCGTCCTCCTCTACTGAATGTCTTTAGTCACCGGCATGCCTGGAAAATTTTTTTCCTTGGATCCGGCAATCACCGGCGTTGCGCCCTTGAGGCGAGCCTTGGTCCGTGATTTTGACGTCTTTTTCGGCGCCGCCCGCTGCGTCGACGCCTCAGCAGACGGCGCTTCTGTCGCACCGCCTCTCTCTGGTACGACGACAGGCGCTTCGCCCCTGGATGGCTTACGCAGCAAAGCGGCGTGCGCCGCGGCCTTCTGCGCGAACTCCTTCGTCGGCGCCACGCGCGAATAGTCTTCGTACACATCGGCGGCAGAAGATAAAGCTCCGGTCTTCTCGTACGCCTCACCGAGCTTTACCAGCGCCTGAAGCCGGAACGCGGAATTCAGCGGCGTCAATGTCCGCATCTTCTCCCACGTGATCTGCGCCTGATCGGGGCGACCGGCGGCGATGTTCACCTCGGAGATCCGGTACAGCGCCTCGAGTTCCAATTCTCCGTCGCCTTTAGCGCCGTTTCTGATCTGCTCAAGCGTCGCGATAGCGCCCTCGAAATCCGTGCGATCACGCTGAATTTGATAGATCTCCCACAGGGCATTCTGCGCCAGCGCGTCTTCCGGCTTGGCCGCCGCAACATATTTCTGATAGGCGGACTGAGCCAATTCGAGCTTGCCTAGCTTCTTGTGCGTAAACGCCAGATTAAATTGCGCGGGCGACACATAGGGAGAGGCGGGATACTCTTCGAGGAGGCGCAAGTAGTACCGCGTCGCCTCCTCTAATTTTTCTAAATTAAAGTAAGCGCTCGCCAAATGAAACACGGCCAGAGGAGTGTCCTCAGATTTTTCGAAGTTGCCGAGAAGACGCTCATACGCGGGGATCGATTCCGCCCAACGGCTTTGACTAAAGAAGCTCTCGCCTAAGTAGAGCTGCGCCTTGAAGAGCTGCGGGTGGTTTGTAAAGTCCACTGAAAATTTCTGAAAATCAGCGGCGGCCGACGCCCAGTCCTTCTCATCGAAAGATCGACGCGCAAGGCGAAACTGCGCTTCTCCTCCGACGAGAGTGGAGGGTTGCGAGGCCACGATCTGACGGAGGCTCGTTTTGAAATCGAGGCCGCGGCTGCGGTCAAATACGCTTTCCAAGATGTCAAGGCCATCGTTCGCCTCAGGGGCCGCAGGGAATGCCAAGATAAGCTCCTGGACCTGTTTGATCGCGGCCAAGTCGTCATTGGCGCTATAGGCGGCTTGAACGACGCGCAAATGCGCCGCCGGCGCTCCCGCGCCTTTCGGTTCGATGCTGATGATCTCCCGATAGGCCGTGATGGCTTCCTTATACTTCTGCGCGCGGAATAAAGTGTCGGCGATCTGCGCACGCGCCGAGGGCACGTCCTTAGCGGTTGGATAGACGGCCACGAGTTTCTTCCATAGGTCGATGGACTGCGTATAAAAGCCCTGGCGATACGAGCTCATCGCCGCGCGATAAAGCGCGGAAGGCGCCTCGACGGCATTTGGATTTTCCCGCGCGAACTTCTCGTATATCTGGTAAGCGTCCTCATAGTTCTTCTGGTTGAACAGCGCGTCGGCGATGCCGAATTCGTTGAGCCCGACAAACGACGCTGACGATGCCGCGACCGCCATCATCTCCTTAAGCTTCTGGCGCGCCTCAAGGGCCAACGCGTCCTCGCCCTTGTACGAGTAGGACCAGGCGAGGCCATCCTGCGCATAAAGGGCGACGGGGGTATCGGGATAGACCTTCAGAAGCATTCCATAGATGACCGCAGCCTCGTCCGCCTGATTGAGCGCGAGGTAGGAATCAGCGGCATACAAGTAGCTCAGCGAACGCCACTTCGACTTCGACGCAGGCATGTGACGGAAAATAAACTGATACGAGGTGAGAATTGAACTAAATGCCTTCTGGTCATACTCATTCTTAAGAATGGAGAACAGAGCCTGCTCGGCGATGTCGGAGGAAGGATCGATGTCGATGATGCGCTGCAGCGACGCGGTCGCCTCGACATAGCGCTTCAGCGCGATCTGCGAGTTGGCCAGGACTAGGTGCACGTTTTTAGCCAGCAAATGATTGGGATAGGCGGCGACAAAGTTTGAGCTGGTTTCTATCGCCTGCGCGAAACTCCCGGCCTGGTTCTGGCACCAGGCAAGTTTAAAATACGCAAGCGGCGCCACCTTGACCACCTCGGGGTACTCCGCAATCACTCGAATGTAGGCGGCGATGGCTTCACGAATTTGCCCGGTGACAAGGTAGGATTCAGCGCTGAAGAACTGGGCAAGCGCCGCGAAAAAATCCTTAGGATAGCGGTCGAGCACAGCCTGGAAGGTCGCGCGCGCCTGGAGATAGTCTTTCTTCTGAAAATAAGACGCTCCAATGCGGAATATCACGGATACCCGCAATGAACTCTCAGGATACTGGGCAATGAAGGCCTGATACTTCGCGATGGCGCCATCGTAGTCCTCGGCGAGGAAGAACGAGTCTCCGATAAAGAATTGCGCTTCTTCTTTCAATTCAGCGTCTTGATAGTCGCGGATTAAATTCTCAAAAGTGGCCGCCGCGAGATAAGCGCGCTTTGAGATCAGGTAAGTCTTTCCAAGATAGTACTGCGCCTCCGCGGTCTTGACCTGCTTAAGCGCGCGTTCAGCGCCCACGTAGTCGCCTTTGTGCAGGGCCACGATTCCCTGCGCGTACAGGACGACAGGCTCCTTCAGGAAGGTCGGGAAGTTCTCGCCCAGAATAAACAACTTCTCCTCGGCCGAGGAGAACTCTTCGAGTGCCAGATCCGCGTAGGTAATCCCTAAAAGAACTTCGGGATTGATGTAGGCCTTCGGATAGCGCCGGGCAACTTCTTCCATTTCCTCAACGGCCTTTCTCCAGGCCTTCTCGTTATAGGCAACCTCGCCAAGGCGGTACTGCGCGGAAGCGCCGAGCCCTGTCTTCCGGTCGCCGCGCACGGCCTGATAGGCCTTGCGGGCATCCTGAAGGGCCGAAATGACGGCAGGATTTTGAGAAGCAGGCAGGCCCGAGGAAGATTGCTTCGCCGCCGCCTCGTCTTTCAGAATGGAGAGCGCGCGCCGCATGTGCGCCTCGCCTATCAGGAAGTTGGCGTCAGTGATACGCGGCGAGTAGGGAAATTGGACGATAAAATCATCGAAGGCCTTAACAACGGCCAACTGATCCCTGCCCGTCTCTTGAAACAGCAGCGTTGCGGCATTAAACGAGGCCTCCTCGACGACTCCGTCGAAATTAGACTTTGCGGCGCGCGCGGACACGGCGAGCGCGAACACGGCTGCAACGACCAAAAATATTCTCATTCTTCCTTTTCCCATACCGCGGTTGCTTTCTTCGCGGCGACTTCGTCAGACAGCCTCTTAATAAAAACGTCCGGTTTTATACCGAAGAACTGCCGCCCATCGCGGAGGCGCACCGCGAGGGTTCCCGCTTCGATGTCTTTGGGGCCGAGTATGACCATGTATGGAACTTTTTCAAGGGTTGTTTCCCTGATCTTGTGCCCGATTTTCTCCGGGCGAGCGTCAAGCTCCGCGCGCAGGCCTGCGGCCGTGAACGCGCCGACGAGGGCATGCCCCGGCTCGATCTGGGAATCGGTCAGCGTCAGAACCTTGACCTGAGTCGGCACCAGCCACAGCGGGAAATTGCCGGCATAGTGCTCAATAAGAATTCCGAAAAAGCGCTCAATGGAGCCATACAATGCGCGGTGGACCATCAATGGCCGGTGGCGCGCGCCGTCAGCGCCGACAAACTCAAGAGCGAATTTTTCGGGCAAATTGAAATCAAACTGGATGGTCGAAAGCTGCCACGGGCGCCCAATCGCATCGATGAGCTTGATGTCGATCTTGGGACCGTAAAAAGCGGCTTCGCCGCGACAGAGCTTATACGGAATCGCGCGGCGAGACAATACGCCCTCAAGGGCACCGGTCGCCCGTTGCCACTCAGGAGCTTCGCCGCTGTAATCTTGGGATTTCTCCGGATTCCAGGTTGACACTTCCACCATGTATTCTGAAAAACCGTAAACCTTAAACACCTCCAGAGCAAAATCGATGCAGCCGGAAATTTCGGACTCGATCTGCTCGGGCGTGCAAAAAATATGAGCGTCGTCCTGGGTGAAACCGCGTCCACGCAACAAACCATGAAGGACGCCGGAGCGCTCATGGCGATAAACCGTGCCGAGCTCCGCCAAGCGCAAAGGCAGGGCCTTGTAACTGCGAAGTTGACTCTGATAGATCAAGATATGAAACGGGCAATTCATCGGCTTGAGCATGTAATCGGCTTTTTCGACCTCAATCCCGCCGAACATGTTCTCCTTATAGAAACTGGTATGGCCGGAGGTATGCCAGAGATTGGCGTTGGCGATGTGCGGCGTGTAGACCATCTCGTAGCCGCGCCTGAGCGCCTCCGAGCGCAACCAGTCCTCCATGATCAGGCGCATGCGGCCGCCTTTCGG
>CAZGVK010000033.1:0-6612 GCA_964529095.1 uncultured Elusimicrobia bacterium | reverse complement strand
AGACTCGATCACGGTGGCCCCCGCCCAAACCCTGACCGACCGGCAATACCAGGAGATGCGCGACGACGCCAAGCGCATCGTCTCGGCGATCGGAGTCGAGACCGGCGGCTGCAACGTGCAATTCGCGGTGAACCCGAAGACGGGCCGGCGCATCGTCGTCGAGATCAATCCCCGCGTGTCGCGCTCTTCAGCTCTCGCCTCTAAAGCCACGGGATTTCCGATCGCCCGCCTGGCCGCGAAACTCGCGGTCGGCTACGCGCTCGATGAGCTGCCCAATGATATCACCAAAGCTACTTTGGCCTGCTTTGAACCCGCCATCGACTATGTCGTCGTGAAGGCGCCGCGTTTTGCGACCGAGAAATTCGGCGAGTTTACGCTTGACACCGCGATGAAGTCCGTCGGCGAGGCGATGGCGATCGGCCGCACCTTTAAGGAAGCTCTGCAAAAATCACTGCGCGGCCTGGAGAGCGGGAAGAATGGGCTCTCAGGCGCCTCAGCGCTCGACTTCGAGACGCGGCTGCAGCGAGTGGCGACACCCACCTCAAGTCGGCTGTACCACATCAAGTCCGCCCTCGATGAGGGTGTCAGCATTGAGCGCATCCACGAGGTCTCGCGCGTGGACCCGTGGTTTTTAAACCAGCTCAAGGACATTTCAGATTTCGAGAAGACCTTGGCCGCGATGCCGCTGGACGTTGGCCATCTCCGCGCCGCCAAGCGCAGAGGCTTCTCCGACGCGCAACTCGCGTTCGCCAAAGGCCTCAAGGAAGAAAAAATAAGAAAACTTCGTTGGAAGTTGGGCGTGCGCCCAGCCTACAAGCTCGTGGACACATGCGCGGGCGAGTTCCCTTCCTCCACGCCGTACTTCTACTCGACCTATGAGGAAACAGGCGACCTGCTCCCGTCCAAGGGCGGGAAAAAGGTTGTTATTCTCGGCTCCGGTCCAAACCGCATCGGCCAGGGCATCGAGTTCGACTACTGCTGCGTTCAGGCCTCAAAGGCCCTGCGCGCTCATGGCTGGCAGTCGGTCATGGTCAACTGCAACCCCGAGACCGTTTCAACCGACTACGATGCCTCTGACCGCCTCTATTTCGAGCCCCTGACTCTCGAGGACACGCTCGAAATCATCGCCATTGAAAAACCTCTGGGGGTCATTGTCCAGTTCGGCGGCCAGACGCCGCTGAATCTCGCCGTTCACCTCGAAAAAGCGGGCGTGCCGATCCTGGGCACCTTGCCCGCTTCAATAGACATGGCCGAGGATCGGCGCCTCTTCGGCGCGGCGCTCAAGAAGCTCAAGATACTCTCCCCTGAATCCGGCATCGCCAACTCGGCAGAGAAAGCCCTTAAGATCGCGCGGCGCGTCGGCTACCCGGTGATGGTGCGTCCGAGTTATGTGCTTGGCGGGCGGATGATGGAAATCATTTACGATGACACAGCGCTTGTCGACTATGTCGGCCGCGCGCTCATGGCCGCGACACACCCCTCGCTGCTGATCGACCGCTTTCTCGCCGACGCGACCGAGGTGGATGTGGATGCGGTTTGTGACGGCAAAGACGTTTGGGTCGCCGGCATCATGGAGCACATCGAAGAGGCCGGCATCCACTCCGGCGACTCGGCCTGCACGTTGCCCCCTCACTCGCTGTCGCCCGCCGTGATCCTCACAATTCACGAGAACACGCGCAAGCTCGCTTTATATCTTAAAGTCCGAGGCCTCATGAACGTGCAGTACGCGATCAAGGATGGCGCGGTCTACATTCTGGAAGCCAACCCGCGCGCCTCGCGCACGGTCCCGTTCGTGAGCAAGGCGACGGGCCTTCCCGTCGCGCGCATCGCCACCTGGGTCATGATGGGCAAGAAGCTTAAAAGACTTCTGCCGTCCGCCGTTCTTAAGGGCGCAGTCGAGCCCCCCTATACCGCGACAAAGGAAGCCGTGATGCCGTTCATTAAGTTTCCCGGCGTGGACCCGAAGCTCGGGCCGGAAATGAAGTCCACCGGCGAGGTCATGGGCATCGACTCTGATTTCCCTCGTTCGTTCGCCAAATCGCAAGAGGCGGCAGGCATGAACCTGCCCACCTCGGGCGCGGTCTTTGTCAGCGTCCGCGACGAGGACAAGCCCGCGATCGTGCCAATGGCAAGATCGCTGCGCCAGCTCGGCTTCACCCTCGTCGCCACGCGCAGCACCGCCGACTTCCTCACTCGTCATGGCCTGGAGACCTCGCGCGTGGCAAAAGTCGGCGAGGGTAAACCCGACGTCGTTGATCTTTTGAAGCAGAGGACCTTGTCGCTTGTCATCAACACCCCCTCGGGAAAGCGCTCGCGCGCCGACGGCTATGCCATCCGCCGAACAGCCCTTGAGCTCAACATCGCCTGCATCACAAATCTGTATAGCGCGGGCGCCGCCGTCCACGCGATCGCCGTGCTCCAGGGCGCCAGCATGGGGGTTAAGTCGATCCAGGCGCACTACGAGAGCCTCCCGTACAAAGTGGATATGGGAGACCAACCACGCTCAGGCGATCATTGACCGGCCGGGAAAAAGCCTGGGTCTTGCATAGCGCGGGCTTTCCTATATAATATCGCGTTCGGTTTTCAGGGAGGCGTTATGACAAAGATAATTGCAAAGAAATCTCCGCACCCGACGGCAAAGCCGAGAGTCGCAATTGCGTCCTCCGCCAAAGAGTTGGCGTGGCTGACGCCGGTGAAACTCAAGTCGATCCGGAGCGAGCTCGTCGCGATGCGCGATGACATCCTTCGCACGGTGGGAAAGCAAAGCATCCATGATGTCGATAACGGGGACTCCGTCGACCAGGCCAGCCAGTCCATTGAGAAGGAGTTGATGTTCGAGCTTTCGGACAATGAACGCGCGACGCTTGACATGGTTGAGTCCGCAATCCGCAAGATTGACAACGGCACCTACGGCATCTGCGAGGCCACGCAAAAGCCGATCACGCGCGCGCGCCTCGAAGCGATTGCCTACGCGCGCTACTCGATCGCCTATCAGAACCAGCTCGAGCAGAAGGTGACGGACACCGGCGAACAGGGTCTCGACTTCAGCGTCATCGCTGAAACCGAGCGCGCTGGTGAATAAGGAAGGGTTGACGCAATAACTCAACGACGCTTCCCACTGGCGCACGGCTTGGAGCGGGGTTATACTGCGGCATGCTCATTGCGATCAGCGCGAGATTTATTGCGCTCGCGGCGGTGTCAGCTATTTGCGCGCCTGCCGGCGTCGTTCACGGTCCAGCACCCATCTATAAATCCCCCCTGCGCGCATGGATTCCGCGGCTGACTTCAGTCCTGCATGACCCCGCGCTAGCGGGTCTTCTCCCCCTTCCGATCGACGTCTGGCTTGGGCAATCTCAGGCCCTGCGCGCGGCGTCGCCTCTTGTATGGCATCTCGAACAAAGCCTGAGCTTGACGCCGGATGAGTTCGAGCTTCTGCCCGTCCCCGAAAAGAAGTCTGCCCTCGAACTCGCCTCCAAGGCCGCGCGCGAAGAATTGAGCATGACTGTCTATGAATTAGCTGAAAGCGCGCGCCGCCTGTCTATGCCAGGCAAGAGCCTCGACCGCGAGGCTCGCGCCGAGCTTTACGAAACTCTCACCCGGCTCAGTGAGGCGCGCGATCATTATGGTGTCTGGCTCGGCGAATCGGAAATCATCTCGCTTGAAGATAGCTATCAACGCTCCTCGACACGCGCCTGGCAGGAACGAACCTTATTGCTTCAAAAGGCGCAAGGAGCTCTTGGAACGAATAATGCCGAAAGCATTGCCGCGCAGCCAGTCCTGAATTTTCAACCAAGCAGGGCGGCGCTCAACCTGCGCGCAAGATTGGAGGGAACAACTAGAGGCTGGAACCCGAAAGACCTCAACTCGTTGTACGCAGGCTATGGCTTCGTCGCGAGAAATGGCGCCAACCATGTTTTTTACCAACACCCTGCCTTCCCCGAACTCCACACGGCCATTCCTTATTCCGCAAAAGATCTGCCTCTGGGCTATGCGCAAAGCGCTCTCAAGCTTATCGCTGAACTCGAACGCCTCGTCGCGGCCCCGCAAGCCGAAGCGCCCGGCTCAGGCGTGCCGAAAGAATTTAATTTACAAGATCTGGAGCCGCTCTTTTTCCCGCCCGTGCCGGAGCCTGTTCAGGTGCCAGTGCTGAAAAAAGCTATTCCTGTCACACGCCCCGACAAGAGGACACCGAAGATTCCTCAACTCACCTTGCCGCCGAAGCAAACAGTTGCAGTTACGAAACCCTCACCCCCTCCCGTCGTTGCCGTGGCGCGTCCTCAAACCTGGACGGAATGGGTCAGGGCGCTGTTGGAAAGCGTGCTCAAAAAAATCACCTCATCATCTCGCGGCGGCTAAAACGCTTTGCGGATTATTTTAACCGCCGCCACAATCTGTAAAGAGTCTTGCCGTAGCTGATGCCGAAGCGCACGATTTGCGCCTTGGACTGGCCCTGCTCGCGCGGCACGTACAGGTAGGGTATCTCCAGCGCCTTTTTTCCGCTTCCCCACAGAAGGACCATAATCTCCGCGACGACGTCGTAATACGGCCCCTCGCTCTCGATTTTCTGCACGTCCGCCGTGCGATACAGCCGAAAGCCGCCGGAGATATCGGTGAGCGGGCAGACCAGCACGGTCGCGTAGACGGCGTTGAGCATCCGGCTCAGGAGCTTGCGGCCCCAGGGCCGCGTGTCTCCCGCTCCGGGGAGGTAACGAGAGCCCATAACCACAGAGTACTCGCGACGCCGTTCCCAGAAAATATTAAACAGCTCCTTGGGGTGCGAGGAGTCCGCGTCGAGAGTAAGAATATACTTCCCCTTGGAAAGCGAGAGGCCTTCACGGTAGGCATTGCCATAGCCGGGCTTGCTTTGCTGAACGACCCGTGCGCCGGATTTGTTCGCGATCTCGAGCGTCCCATCCGTCGAGCCGCCGTCGACAATAAGGACCTCGTAGTCGGATACGACCGGTCGTATCGCAGGACCGAGCCGGCTCAGGAACTCGCCGAGGGCACCCGCCTCATTCAGCGTCAAAATCAGGATCGTCAGTTCCGGCATCATTCCCGGGAAGTTTGCTTCGGAAAGATCAGGGGCTTGGCGAGACGGAAGGTGTCGGCCTCGTAGTTTTTACCGTGACGCGGACCGTAGGATAGAGCGATAAACGTCGCGGCGGTCAGGGCCTCGGTCGCGTGCGCCTCGTTGGGCGGGCTCACGGCGAGGTCGCCGGCCTTCAGCACTGCGGTCTTGCGTCCGCCCGGGCCTTTGCCGACATATTTCAATCGGCCGGACAGCACGAAGGTGTATTGCACCGTCTTCTTATGGAAGTGGTTGGCGCGCACCGCGCCCTTTTTATTGGTGATGAGCGTAACCGAGTTAAGGTCCACGTCATCGAGTATGTCCAGAATCGAGCCGCGCGCGTCCTTGAAAGCGGCCTTCAGCCGCGAGACCTTCATGGCGTCACGATGCGCGGGCGCGGGATGGGGATTATGAAGCGCCCCCCCTTCTTCACGTATTCCTTCAGATTGGCCATGATCTCGGGCGCGAAGTTCCAGGCGAGAAGCAAAGCGTAGTCGGGTTTGCGCTTGAGCAGTTCCGAGTCCGGCAGCACGGGGATATGCGAACCCGGGGTGAAGCGGCCGATCTTGAGCTCTGACTTTTCAGTGACGAAGTCGAGCGTCTCGCAGCCGATCTTGCAGTAATTCAGCAAAGTCATGCCCTTGGCCGGCGCGCTCACTGCGACGATGCTCTTGCCCTTGTGCTTGAGGTCGCGCAGCAGCCAGAGCAATTCCGCTCTATTTTTTTCGACGTCGGCCGCAAATTTCTTAAGCACCTTCTCCGAATGCAGGCCGGACTTCGCCTCCCCTTTGAGCACCGCGGCGACACGGGCCTCGATACTCCGCTTCCCCTTTCGACCGACGAAAACACGGAACGAGCCGCCGTGTATGTTCTGTTTCTCGACGTCGAACACCTCGAGGCCGTGCTTCTTGAAGAAGGCAATCAACGGCCTCAACGAGAGGTACGACAGGTGCTCATGGTAGATCGTGTCGTACTCGAGATTCTCGACCAAGGTCTGGAAGTGCGGGGCCTCCATCACAAACACGCCTTCCGGGGTGAGAAGGACATCGAGCGCCTTGACGAAATCGACGAGATCGTTGACATGCGCGAAGCAATTCGACGCGGTCACCACCGACGCCCTGCCGTGCTCGCCGCGGATCTTGGCCGCGAGGTCGGCGCTGAACAATTCGTTGAGGGTCGCAATCCCATTTTTCTCGGCGATTCGGACTATGTTCGACGCCGGATCGATGCCCAAAATGCGCGTGCCGTTGGCCTTGAAATTGCTGAGCAAGACGCCGACGTTGCTGCCCACGTCGATGACGAGATCCCGCGCGCCGAGACCGAAGCGCTTGACCGCCTCGGCCGCGAACTTGGCGAAATGATCGCGTCCCGTGCGCGTCGTCGACGCTTCATACGGATAATCGTGACGGTACAGAATCTCAGGGGAGACGACATAGCCGAGCTGGCTCAGGCCGCAGGAGCGGCACATCCTCACATCGAGAGGGTAGTAGGCCCGCGGGTAGATCAACTGCTCCTTGCGCAGGAACTCGTCGGCGGGCGGCATG
>CAZGVK010000032.1:0-3006 GCA_964529095.1 uncultured Elusimicrobia bacterium | reverse complement strand
TTCCAGGCGCGCTTGGCCTTGGACTTCTTTCCCATAAGGTAGTAAGTGCTGCCGCGCATGGCCCACGCCAGCCCCTCATCGGGGTCCCTGAGCCGGAGGACCTCGGCGGTTTTCTTCAGCGCTAGGTCGTAGTTTTTATCGTAAGCCGCCTGCCTTGCCTCGGCCAGCGTCGGGCTGAGGATCGCATCGACCTCGGGCGCGCGCTCGCAGCGCGGGGGCGGACCCGCGCAGGCCGCGAGGATCGACAAGGCTAGCGCAGCCGCGGCGAGCCTCATCTCCATTGCGGTAGGATAGCGGGTCTGAACGTCAGCGTCAAGGGAGCTGGGCTCGTGTCCGCGCATCGCGACGAGCGAGATAACCTAAGCCGCTACAAAATCTTCGGCCGCTCGGCGCAGGCTCATTAGAACCGCTCCAGACCGGGTAACATGGAGTCCCTTCTCCCAGCGATTAACGGTGGCAAACGAGACTCCGAGGCGGTGAGCAAACTTTTCCTGAGAGATGCCGAGGGATTGCCTCACGATTCGGATCTCGTACTGATCGACAGACGCCTCGTCAAGCACGACCTTGGCCATTCCGTTGGCAAGCATGCCGCGCAGAAAACCCTCGCTCCGCTCCGCGTGCGTCTTGCCCTCGATCTTGATGCTGGGCAGTCGTTTGCAGACAGCCTTCATGTACTCCTCGGGAGTCTTGTGCTTGAGGAAGATCGCGTCAGCGGAAAGCTTGTTGACGATGTCGGCGGGCGTGCCGGCATAGGCTTTATTCTCTGGAATCATTTTGATTTTCAGAAAAGCAACCCTCCATTACGGCAATCCCGACTTGTTTGCGATATCGAGGCAGCGACTTACGTAGGCTTCAATTCGATTCTGGTCTAGGCTGCTGTCAAAATACCTGAACTCGATCGTAAACCGAAAAAAGTAGCTCTGAAGATTTAGGCCTCGATACCTGCTCTTGTGGTAGCGGTCGCCGCGCTGCCCTTGGGCCGCCGGCCGGCCGTACCACAACCTCTCGAGGTCTTCTTGCGTCTTCGGGCGACGTCTTTTAAAATTCCTGATAAAGCTCTGCGACATGAGCTTGGCAAAACTTCGCAGCCTGCGCGGACTGCAGTTGAAGTCTTTTACGAGCTTCGGTTCCTCCTTGATCATCACGTCGATGAACCGGCAAACATCCTCGACCGCCGCGTCTTGAGCTCCGATATGGACGTGAACGCCGCAGTAATTGTTCGTTCGCGCGCCCGTCGCTGCGGCCGCGGCAACGACATTTTTAAGAGTTCCCAAGTCGGTCGTCGTCAAGACCGGGCTAACGAGTTCCGCCCGCAACTGCTCCGAAACGTGGAGCGAGTCGTCGTCTTCAACTCTCCACACCGCGCCGTTCGTGGCGTGGACGTCCTCGTGGGTCAAGCTGTCGTCCTCTTTATCGACAACGTGCTCGACCTTGCCGCCAACGACGCCGGCGACAGCCTTGGCAATCATGGAACGCGTTTTCCCGACCATCTCGATCTCGATACCAAAGGTCCGTATGGTCCTCATTGCTTTTCTTTTATCAGCTCTACATCTATTATAACAGATGCTATAATATATATCAATGCCTCTTGGAATCACGAGTCGGACTTGGTATCCTAGAATCGTGCTGGCCCAAAGCTCCCCTGAACCGTACGCCATCGGCAAACGAGCTCAAACGATCCTGACTGTCGGCCTTGTCGCCTTATTCTGCTGGCGTGTCTACGTTGAAATTAGCACAACCTCCGCCACTTATGATGAGCCCTATTTTGTCGCAGCGGGCTATACGACTCTGAAGACGGGAGATTATCGCCTCAGGAAGGACAAGCCGCTACTGTCCTTATATATGGTCGGCCTGCCGCTGCTCCTTTCTGACGTACAGTTCTCCCCTGATGACCCTGCCTACGCCGTCTGCAAGGACTCTCCGAACGACAAGAAAGATGATGAGCAATGGCTGCTTGCTAACAATCGAAAGCAGCAGTTCGCGCTGAACTTTGTACACAGAAATCAGATTCCCGCAGCGGAAATACTACAGAGGTCCCGCTTGGCGGTCTTGGCGGTAGCTCTTGTGCTTTGCGGACTGATATATGCGTCCGCAACCAATTTCTTCGGGCCGATCGCCGGCCTCTTGGCGCTCGGCTTGTTCACCTTCTGCCCCAACATTCTGGCGCATTCTGGATTGGCAACAGAGGATCTGATCTTCTCGACCTTTTATTTTTCTGCCGCCTTGGCTCTCATACTGTATCTCGAACACCCTTCAGGGTCTCGGGCCGCTTGGAGCGGAATATGCCTCGCGGCCGGTATGCTGAGCAAATATACCGGTGTTCTTCTTGTGCCGGTGTACATTCTGATTCTTGCCACAGAAAGAGAGCAACTGCGAGACTGGAGGAAGCACTCGAAGAATCTCGCGCTGTTGCTCCTGGCGTTCGTTTGCACATTCGTTCTGATTTATCGTGGGCATGCAGTCGAGTATTGGCGCGGTTTGCAGGCGGCCCGAGACTACATGCTCAACCACGGCCAGCGCGCATTCCTCTTCGGACGCTATGCTGAAACCGGCTTCTGGTATTACTTCCTGATCGCCCTCCTGATCAAGACTCCGATTCCTCTTCTGGTTCTGCTGGCTATCGCCCTGGCGGGCGTGGAAAATCAACGCAAGCCGATCACGCTTAAACTTGGTATTCCCGCGGCGCTATTGCTGATCGCGGCCTCATTCATGCCAATGCAGATCGGGCATCGACATATTCTGGCCGTCTATCCATTCCTGTTCATCCTCGCCGGCTCTGCTGTCGCAATGCTCCGGGGGCGCAGAGCGTTATGGGTGCTTCTCCCGTGGTACGGCATCAGTTCGATCACCGTACATCCGCACTATCTGTCGTACTTCAATGAATTTGTGGGAGGACCTGCGCATGGATGGGAATCTCTGGCCGACTCAAACGTCGACTGGGGGCAAGATTTGAATCGCCTAAGAGATTTCGTGAAAACAAGCACTGCATCAGATATGGTGTTGTCC
>CAZGVK010000031.1:0-7326 GCA_964529095.1 uncultured Elusimicrobia bacterium | reverse complement strand
CCCAGAGCTCCCCTAGTGCTTTTTTTGTCTGACTGTAATAAGTAAGCCAGCAAACTGGAGGTATTCGAAGGACCACATCACGGAGGCTTTCCCATGCGCTACGAGCTGTATTATTGGTCCGAGATCCAAGGCCGCGGCGAGTTTGTCCGGCTTGCGCTTGAGGACGCCGGCGCGGACTACGTGGATGTTGCCCGTCTGCCGAAGCGCGGCATGCCCGCGATGATGCGCTTTCTGGAAAGCCGCTCTGTGGAGCACCCACCGTTCGCGCCGCCTTTCCTGAAAGCCGGCAAGCTGGTGATCGCCCAAACTGCGAACATTCTGCTCTATCTCGGCCCGCGCCTCGGGCTCGTGCCGAAAAACGAAGCGAGCCGGCTCTGGGCCCACCAGTTGCAGCTTACGATCACCGATTGGGTTGCCGAAATCCACGACACTCATCATCCGGTCTCGAGCGGCCTCTACTATGAGGAGCAGAAGCGTGAAGCAAAGCGGCGTGCCGCGGACTTCAGAGCCGAGCGCCTGCCAAAGTTTCTCGATTACTTCGAGCAGGTGCTCAAGCGCCATCCGAAAGGGAGCGAATATCTCGTGGGCAAAGCGGTTTCCTACGTCGATCTATCGATGTTCCAGATGATCGTCGGCTTGCGCTATGCCTTTCCGCGCGCGATGGCGAGACTGGAACGCAAATATCCGCGCTTGGTGGTGCTGCACGATCGCGTTTCGGCTCGCCCCCGGATAGCCGCCTATCTCAAGTCGAAGCGGCGATTGCCTTTCAACCAACAAGGCATCTTTCGGCATTATCCCGAGCTCGACGCGTAGGCGTTGTTATCCTGGATCGTTAGGATTGTAGGGTCCGGTCACAAGGTGCGGCGTCAAATATGATATTTGATATTCGTCGGGCACGGCAAATGCCAGGCCCGACAATCTTGCCTATCTTTCCTGAATCGCAAGCGACCACGAATCTAAAAAGGCGTGAGGCTTGAGGCGAGAGACGGCCGGTGCATTTTTTTGCCTTGACAGCCATAACAGACCTGCCCTATTTTACGCCACACTAACTTAGGCTGAGTTTTGCGATCCCGTCGCATCTTTGATCCCACAGCATCGCCCGGACTGGGTCAATGCTACCGGGCTTTTTACTAGGACGCTAAAGGGAAACAGAAAGATTCTGTGCGACAGGGAACGGAAGGGGCGACGTTCGAATAAGTCAATAACGCATGCTTGACCCTAAATCTTATGAGCACTGCTCATGTGGAAGCGGTAAAAAGTATAAAAACTGCTGTGGTCAGCAATGAAGTGGTGTGAGGAGTTGGGGCGGCAATAACGATGCGCGGGCGTGCGGTGTTCCGCGCAACCTATCAAACTAGATCATAAGGAGCGAATACCATGAGCAAAGGGCTAGACAGGAAGAAAGACCAGAAAAAGAAACCCCAGAAGAGCCTAATGGAAAAAAGGGCGGCGAAGAGAGCGAAGAAAGAGAACAAAAGATTTTCAGTATAACGCCTGCCCTAAGAAGGCAAGGTCACTTCAGCGGACACCGACCGCGCACGGCGGAAACGTCAAAAGGCAAGACCTGACCCAGCCTTTCTCAATTAAGAGGATATCCTGAAATTAGCATGATGTCCCCCGATTACGTTACTGGGATATTTGTCGGCCGGGCCTGGCAATCCGTAAAGGTCGCGTCTGCGGCCTTATTGGTTACCGCATTCCTGCTAGCGAACCAAACGGTTTGGGGACAAACCGCACGACCGGAGTTGATTGGATTCACGAGCGGCACTCTCGAACTCAAAGGCTTTATTTGGAAGCCCTCAGGCGAGGGCCCTTTTCCTGCTTTGTTGTGGAATCACGGAAGCGAGAAATCGCCGGGATCAATCGATGCCGTGGCGCCGTATTTCGTAAGCAAAGGATATGTCTTTTTCGTACCGCACCGTCGAGGGCAAGGGCGTTCGCCGGGACCTTACATCATGGATGAGCTTAGCCAGGCTCGATCGAGGGACGAGCGCGGCCAGCTGTTGGTTGATCTTCACGAAACGCATCTCGAAGATCAACTGGCGGCATTGCAGTATCTGCAGGCTCTTCCCTATGTGGACAAAAACCGAATCGCAGTCATGGGCTTTTCCTTTGGCGGGATCCAAACCATGCTGGCCGTCGAGCGCGGGCCGGGCTATCGCGTCGCGGTGAATTGCTCGGGGGCCGCTGAGACGTGGAGAGGCTCTGCGGATTTGCGGTCGCGTCTCACCACCGCTGCAAGCAAAGCGACCATGCCGGTGTTCTTTCTGCAAGCCGAAAACGACCATGATCTGACTCCCAACCGCGTCTTGAGCGAGGAAGTTCGAAAAAGCGGCAAGCCGGTAGAAGCAAAGGTCTATCCTGCCTTCGGCTCTGGCCCCCGGGAGGGTCACAGTTTCTGTGTGCGTGGAACGGAGACTTGGGGCCCCGATGTTCTTAAGTTTATTGAGACGCACCTGAGGAACAGGTCGGTCAGCGTTGTGGAATAATTTGAGTCTGTTGCGTCTAAAATCCCAGAGCGAAGAGTAGACTCGATCGCATTTGTTGCATCTTGCCGGCGCTCAGCGTTGTGACCAGCGGGCCGATTTTTCCTGCCGAAACGGTTTGGAGATGGTCAAGGTTGACGGCGCAATCTCTGGGCATGCCGTCTGCTTTTGTCAGCAAGACCTCGGACGGAATATCGCGGATGGTTGACGTGACCGGAGCAACGGTTACTTCTCCTAAAAAATCCAGCGCGGACTCTCTGGTCAGAATCACAACCGGCCGTTTCTTGTCAGGTCGGGAAAACACATACCATCTGACCTCACCCCTCTTCATCAATCACCCCAGAGCTGTTCCGATTCCCAGTCGCTGAACTCGCCACGCTTTACCGGCTTACGCTTGTAGCCCTCGCGATGCCTGGCCTCTAACTCCTTTACTCGAACTTCTTTAAGGGCAGAGCGCAAGGCTTCTCGTGTGAAAGCGGACCGGGTCGTTCGTAACTTTTTCGCGGCGCTGTCCACGGCCTTTACGAGCTGCTCATCTAATGTCATTTGTACCGTTTTCATTTCGGTTCCTCCGCGTCATAGCTATCATTATAGCTATAGTATTCCACATCAGCCTGCTAATTCAAGCCGTTCGCGAAAATCAAGGCTGCGGGGTCAGGCGTGATATTTGATTCCGCTGAAAAAGTCTTTTCCGAAAAATGACGGAAATATTTTTCGCTCACAAATGCCCTACAATCGATTTTCTGACCATGGTTAATCATTTTTGACCTCCCAAATTTTCATGAATAGGGGGTTTTTCAGCGGAATCATATTTGATGTTCGTCCTGCATGGCAAATGCCAAACCCGACAATCTTGACAATCTTTCCTGAATCGCAAGCGACCACGAATCTAAAAAGGCGATAGGCTTGAGGCGAGAGGCGGCTGTTGCCTTTTCTTCCGGCTTGACACTCATCATAACCTGCCCTATAAGGCGGAGCTAATCTAGGCTGGGTCTTCGATCCCGTCACATCTTTGCTCCCGCACCATCGCCCGGACCGGCTCTCCCCGGCCGACAACTCGTCCATAAGGAGGTTACAATGAACGCCCAACGGTCTCTTGTCCTAGCCATACTGCTTGCGCTCGTCGCAGTCGCGGCCACCGCCGACGCCCAGATCGCCGTGTCCGCCAACGACAACAAGGTGGTCAACGTCAACGGCAAGACCACCGTCGTGCCGAACCCGCCGCCCGACACGGTAGCCATCATCGACCTCAAGGCCAGCCCGCCGCGGGTCATCGCCGAGGTCCAGGCGCCGGTGAGCGTGGTGGGTCCGCCGCTGAGCGTGGCGATCACGCCCGACGAGGGACTGGCGCTGGTGACGGCGGCGATGAAGATCGATCCCGGCGACCCCACCAGGACGGCGCCGGACAACCGGATGTCAGTGATCGACCTCAAGGCCTCTCCGCCCAAGGTCATCGCCACGCTGGAGACCGGCAAGCAACCGTCCGGGGTCTCGATCAACCGTCAGGGGACGCTGGCCCTGGTGTCGAACCGTGCGGATGGGACTCTCTCCGTATTCACGATTCAGGGCAAGACGGTGACGCCGGCCGGGACCGTGGAGGTCGGTGGCCCGAAGGCGGGCGGAGGCCAGGTCGCCATCACACCTGACGGCAAGACCGCGCTCGTCACTCGGTCCGCCGACAACCGGATCTCGGTCCTTTCCATTGAGGGGACCAAGCTGGAGCACACCAAGCGCGACATGATCGCGCGGGCGTCCAGCCGACCGCGCTCGACATCGCGCCGAACGGCGCCTGGGCCGTCGTCGGCAACTTCGGGGGGCAGGTCACAGGCGACAACGACACGATCAGCCTCATTGATCTCAAAGCCAAGCCACCGCGCGTCGTAGACACGATCACCGTCGGTCAGAGTCCGGAGGGCGTCAAGGTGTCGCCGGACGGCTCCGTCATCGCCGTCGTCTTGCAGAACGGGAGCAACAGACCGAAGGAGTCGCCGTTCTTCAACCCCGGTGGCAAGCTCGCGCTCTTCCGCGTGACCGGCGCCTCGCTCTCGAAGGTCGCCGAGGCGCGCATCGGCCACTGGCCGCAGGGCGCGGACTTCTCGGCCGACGGCAAGACGATCCTCGCCGGCAACATGGTCGAGAAGGACTACTGGGTGTTCCAGTGGGACGGCTCGACGTTGCGCGACACCGGCCAGCGCATCAAGATGAACGGCGGCCCGGCGGCAATCCGGACGGCTGATAAGTAGGAATCAAGGGAGAAGGCGCTGAACTATGATCACGCTGGAACAGTCGAAACGCATCATCGAGGCCATTTTCTCTCGCGGGCGCGAACTCGCCTGCCGTCCGCTCAGCGTCGTGGTCGTCGAGCCCGGCGCCAAGGTGAAAGCTTTCCTTAAAGAGGACGGCTCCGCGATGATGCGCTTCGAGATGGCTTACGGCAAGGCGTATGCGGCGCTTGCCCTGGGCCGCTCCTCGTCACTGGTCCGCGTCCGCACCGAAGAGCGGCCGCTGTTCATGCAGTACTTGATCCGCGCCTCCGGCGATCAGATCTTTCCCGAAGGCGGCGGCATGCTGATCCGCGACAAGGAGGGCGAGGTCATCGGCGCCGTCGGCGTCACGGGAGACACGCAGGAGCGCGACGAGGAGCTTGCCGCTCACGGCATCCGCGCGGCGGGCCTCAAGACCGATCAGGACTGCACCAGCCTCGGACCGCAGGTGCGAATCGAGAATTAATAACTGCTCGCCTTTTCTTTCACCGCTCACGCGATCCACTCCGAGACCGGCGCCTTCGCCTCGTGCAGCGGCTGGCAGACGATATCCACCAGCGCCGGCCCTGCGTGCGCCAGGGCTTCTTTAAGCGCCTTGCCGAGATCGTTCGGCTCGGTGACGCGCCGGCTCTTCACGCCATAGGCGGCCGCGACCGCAGCGTGGTCCGTGGCGTCGAAGTCAACGCCGTAGTAGCGCCCGTCGTAGCCCGTCCTCTGTCCCGCTTTGATCCAGCCGTACGTGCCGTTCGAGATCACGATGAAGACTATCGGCAGCTGATGGCGCGCGACCGTCTCGAGCTCGCCGGAGGTGAAGCCGAAGCTGCCGTCTCCCATTACCGCAATGCACTTCACCTGCGGCCGCGCAAAATGAGCGCCCACCGCGGCGGACATGGAATAACCGAGCGCGCCGTGCGCGCGGTTGGAAAAGAACCGGCGCCCGGTGGCGCGCACCGGAAAGTAAGCCGAAAAATAGGGACAGGGCGTGCCCGCATCCACGACCACGATCGCGTCCGGATCGAGGGACCGGGCCACTTCCGCGACCACACGCTCCGGTTTGATCGGCTTGTCGCCGGACTGAGCGAGTGCGCTGAATTTGGCGAACTTCTCTTCCTTCGCCTTCTGCACCGCTGAGGCCTCCAGCGGCCGCTTCGTGGTGGCGAGCGCCTGGTTCAGCGCCGCCAGCGCGAGCTTCGCATCGCCCACCACAGGCGCGTCCACGCCGTAGTTGACGCCGAGCACGGCCGGATCGACGTCCAGATGAATGACCTTTACCTTGCCGGGCGCGGGATGGCGCCAGCGCTCGGTCGTCACCGAGCCCGCGCGGCAACCGACAAAGACGACCAGATCCGCCCGATCGACGATGGCGCGGGTCTCGGGCGTGCCGCCGTTCGAGCCGACGACGCCGACGGCGAGCGGGTGTTCCTCGGTGATCGAGCCCTTGCCGCTGATGGTGGTGGCGATCGGCGCCGAGAGCCGTTCCGCCAGCTCGAGAAGCTCCTGCTCCGCGCCGGAGATCACCACTCCGCCGCCGCAAAGGAAGAGCGGACGCGCCGCGCCTTGCAGTAACTTTGCCGCGAGCTCGACGCAGGAGGGATCGGGCGCGACGCGGCGCGCCGGATATCGGCCGAGGCCCGCATCGCCCCACACATCGCTCCGATCCACCGGGCCGTTCTGTACGTCGAAGGGCAGCGCGATGTGGGCCGCGCCCGGCCGGCCGCTGGTCATCTGGTCAAACGCGGCGCGGAAGATACGCGGGATATCCTGCGCGCGGTCGAGCACCGCGTTCCATTTCGTCACCGGCCGCATGAGCGCGCCCTGGTCGAGCTCGGTGAGCGTGTAGCGCCCGCGCGCGGAAACGGAGATGTCGCTGTTGATGCAGAGCACGGGCACCGACGATTCGTTCGCTTCGGCGAGGCCGGGAAGGATATAGGTCGCCCCGCCGCCGCTCGGCCCCTCGCAGACGCCGACCTTGCCCGAGACGCGCGCATAGCCGTCCGCCATGTAGGCCGCCGAGCGCTCGTCGCGCGTGAAAATGTGACGCATGCCGTGCGGCAGCCGCGCCAGCGCATCATAGAATGGCAGGCTGGTGTCGCCGCACAGGCCGAAGAGAATTTGGACGCCGTGTGCCTTCAGCATCTCGACCACGGCCTCCGCGCCGGTGAGCGTGCCGGCCTGAAACTCGACGGGCTTGTTCATATTCGTAGCAATGCTTTACGGGGAGAATAGTCAAGTGGCCAGTTTTATGTCAACACCGAGGGGAACTATTAAGGAGTTCATAAGTAAGTAGCCATCAGGCAACCGAGGGGCGAGTCCTGAAGAGCGCGGGCACAGGAACGTAGAGGTTGCGTTCTGGCCCGGGCGGCAGGAATCGCTACCCTTGGAGCGGACGGGGTGGTGGCCTACAAGGCAGAGGCCCATTGCCCGCGCTCGGAAGGGCTTGGCCCGAGGGATGACGGCTGTGTCATCTGTCTAGATACTAACGAACTGATTAATAAGCTCGCAGAGACGGGCTTTCTGCTTCTGGAGCAGGAAGTTCGGAAAATTAGAAACCTTACAGCCCGAGCAGGAGGCCCTGG
>CAZGVK010000030.1:0-18161 GCA_964529095.1 uncultured Elusimicrobia bacterium | reverse complement strand
GACATACATTGCAGGGCGATGGCAAAGAAAATCAGCAGGCTGACCGCGGTTGCGAGGCCATAGCGTTTTGTGCCGTCGGGGTTCTGCGCTTGGCGCAAGGCCGTGATCAGGCCGTCGGAGGCCTTCGATTCCCCGCTGAGCGCATAAATCGTGCCGAGGGTGCCGACGAACACCTCGCGCGCGGCGAGCGCTGATAACGAGGCGACGGACACGCGCCAGTCCCATCCGAGGGGCCGAAACAGCGGTTCGATGAACTGTCCCGTGCGGCCGAGGACGCTGCCCTCGATGCGCGCGGCGGCGAGCTGCGCTTGAACAGCGTGAGCGCGTCTGGAATCGCCGCGTGCGGCCGCAAGCGCGGATTCGAGGGGCGCCAGGCGCACGGCATCGCGCGGGAAGGCCGCCAGCGCCCACAGCAGGAGGCTTAAAATAAAGATCACTTTGCCTGCGCGGGAGAGGAAGTGCCAACAGCGCGCCCAGACATAGCGCGTGAGCTCGCGGGCGTTGGGCACGCGGTACGGGGGGAGCAGCACGACAGGCGACGGATGGACTTCGTGTAATGAGGTCCATTTGAGCGCCAGAGCAAGCAATAACGCCATGACGATCCCAAACGCGTACATTCCCGCCATCACCACGCCTTGGCCGTTGAAGCCGAGCGGACGAAAGGTCGCGGGCACAAAGGCGGTGATGAGCAAGGTGTAGACCGGGATGCGCGCGGAACATGTCATCAGCGGCGCAAGCAAGATGGTGACGATGCGGCGCTTTTCACTTGGGATCGTGCGCGCGGCCATGACCCCAGGAATCGCGCAGGCAAAACTTGATAGAAATGGAATAAAGACGCGCCCATCGAGACCGAACGGGCGCAGGGCGCGATCGACCATCACGCCCGCGCGGGGCAGATAGCCGCTTTGCTCCAAGAAGCCAATCATGGCGAAGAGGATGGCGATCTGCGGGACAAATATAAAGACGGCCGAGACGCCGGGGATAGCACCGTCGCACAGCAGGCTTGCTAAAAGCCCTGCCGATCCCGGCGCTGTTCCGAGACGGTCGCGCAAAGCCTCGGAGAGGGCGCCAAGCGCCGTCGACAGAAAGTCCATGAGAGGCTTCGATCCGATGAACAGCGCCTGAAATAGAAGGAACATTGTTGTTGCTAAGATCACGGGTCCGGCGGCGGGATGAAGGAGCAGGCGGTCGATGCGAATTGAGCGCGCGACGGTGGGCAGGACTGAGCGGTGCGGCCCGGTGATGGCGGCGGTCGAACATTCAAGGGCCTGCGCTACGGCAATGTCTTGAAGCTCGCGCAGTCGATTCTTGGATGCGCATCTGAAATCGAGCGTCTTTTTTTGATCCGCATGAAGCGGAAGATAACTGAGCAATGTTTTGATGTTTTCCAGCCCCTCCCCCGTGCGCGCTGAGGCGAGCGCTACGGGCATGCCAAGGCGCTCTGATAATTCAGCCTTGTCGAGCGTGATGCCGTTTAAGCGCGCCTCGTCAATCATATTGACGATCAATGCCACGCGATAGCCGGCCGCCTTGAGCCCCGCAGGAAGAATAAGGTCGTTTTCAAGATTGCTCGCCTCGGCGACGCACAACACAAGAAGATCATCTTTGGAGTCGGCGCATTCAGACAGAAAGCGGAAGGCGATCTGTTCGTCCTCCGTCTGCGGGATCATGCTGTAGGCGCCCGGAAGATCGATAATCTCGATTTCGCGGCGACAGGCAAGCATGGTGCCGGTCGCCTTTTCCACGGTGCACCCCGCAAAATTAGCCGTGCGCTGACGCAGCCCGGTCAGCGCGTTGAAAAGGGTGGTTTTTCCGGTGTTCGGGCGGCCGGCGATGGCGACAAGGCGATTCAGGCGAGCTCCACGAGGATGTGAGAGAGAAGTCGAGCTTCGATGGCCAGCAGTTGTGAGCCGACGAGGCATTCAACCGGGTCTTGGAGGGGGGTTCTCAGGATCTTGACTGCGCGGACCCCGGGGCGCAGGCCCAGCCCGGCCAGGCAGTCCTTGTCGAAGGGTGCCAGCCCGGCGTCGCCCAGCACGCGCACCGGAGTATTGAGAGGCACGGCGTCTAGAGTCATTGGCCAAGTATATCCTTATTGAGACACAATTTCAATAAAAATGAGGCCATAAAATTAGACCGTCATGACGGACTTCTATGCTGTACAATCAGACGCTGCTGAAGTTCTCAAAAAATTACAGGCGCAGCGCTTGACCGCCTTGCCCAAGGAGCCCTATGTCGCGTGATCTGTTTTCCCAGCTTGAAGCCGCCCGTGAGTTGTGCGCCGTGGGCCGCCACGACCATGCGTTGAGGGCGCTTCGGGCTGCAGCACCTGGGGGATTGTCGGCGGAGTATCGGCTCATCGAGGGCGAAGCCCTTCGCGGCCAGGGCTATTTTAGACGAGCCGCTGTCGCCTACCGTGCCGCTTTGAAGCGCGTGAGCCAAGATGACCGGGATATATCCTTTGAGGCGTGGCTCGGTCTTGCGCGCTGCGCGCGAAGTTTAGGGGCCGCCTCCGAAGCCCGCAACGCCTTGCAGCGAGCGGCGCGGGTTCCTCAAGCTGACCCGGAAATATTGGCGCTCGAGTCGGCGCTTGTGCTGCGCGCGGAAAGCCGGCACCGTCCGGCCTTGAAGGCTCTTCTTCCGATGCTCGCCGTCTCGCGCCGCCGCCGTGACCTGTCCGCCGTTGGTTTTCTTTTGTGGGCCATCGCGGGCTCGCGCCGTTTTTCCGGCGATTTGGCGGGCGCGCATCGAGATTTTAAAAAATGCCTCGCCGCATTCCGGCGCGCCCGCGACGGGCAAGCGGAGGCGTACGCTTTGTTCGGCCTCGGTGGGATAGCCCGCCTTCGCGGATTTTTTGACGAAGCGCGCCGCGCTTATGTGTCAGCCGGCCGGCGCCTGCGTTTAAGCCCTGATTTATTTGGCCGCGCCTACGCGCACTGCGGCCTCGCCAATTGCCTGCGCCAGATGGGGCTTTTGGCCGAGGCGGAGAAGCGCTACCGCGCATCCTATAAGCTGTACTCAATCCTCGATGACCGCGTGGATCTCGCATTCGTGGACTGGGGATTAGGACAGATTCATCAGCGACGCGGCGAGTTGCCTGAGGCGGAACGCCGCTACCGGGCCGCTCTGAGAGCTTTCTCCGGAGGCGGAGAGGACCGCGGCCTCGTGCTCGCGCGCAAGTCCCTGGCTGAAGTCCTCCACGCTCGGGGACGCACCGCTATTGCGGAGAAATTATTCGACTCCGCCGTAGCGCTTGCGCGTCGCGCGGGCCTCACCGCCCATCTCGAATCCTACACTTAGGAGACGGCGGCCGGAGTCTTTTGTTGCCGGCGCATTTTGTAACAGAAGTGAAACTTGCCTTTCGTAGTTTGTCCCATGGGACAACGAATATGGGCGTTGCTCGACGAGTATGCCGGACAATGGGTAACGCTTGATAAGTCGGGGCGCGTGATTGATTGCGCTCAGACCTTGACTGATTTGAGGCAACGCGCGGGTGAAGACATTCATCGTCTGAGCTTCGTATTCGCCGCCGTGCGCTGCGCGGACACCTTCGCGAGCAATACGCTAGAAGAGACCTCTGAGAAAACAGCCGGCCTCAAGCAGTCCTCGACGGAGAAGGTTTTCGAAAATCTCTTGCGGATTATTTAAACCGGATGCGGCCTCGCGTCCTGACAAGCAGCGGCTGCCAATCAGCTGTGAAGCGGCCTGAACCCGCAAAATATTTTTTAAAAATTCAGAAAAAACCGGCGGTTTGCTCGGAGGTCTGTAGAAAGTGTCCCTTTCAGATCCCGTTGGGAAAGGGACAAGCCCGTTGATGCTAGATCTTGAAGTCGTTGCCCAGGTACAGCGCACGCGCTTGGGGGTCTTCGATCAAATGCTTGGCCGTGCCGTCGACGATGATGCGGCCGTCGTAGATCAGATAGGCGCGGTCGATGATGGGCAAGGTCTCACGGACGTTATGGTCGGTGATCAAGACGCCGATGTTTTGTCCGACGAGTTTTGCAATAATGGCCTTGAGCTCTCCCACGGTGATTGGGTCGATGCCGACAAACGGCTCGTCGAGCAGGATCAGCTTGGGGTTGCCGATCATGCAACGGGCCACCTCGAGGCGGCGCTTCTCGCCGCCGGACAGAGTCCAAGCCTTCTGCCGACGCATGTCCCAAAGGCCGAACTCATCGAGGAGGGCTTTGACCCGGCGCATCTGCTCGAGGGTGCTGGCCACCGTCCTCTCGAGAACAGCGCGGAGGTTCTCCTCAACGCTCAGGCCCTTGAATACCGTCGGCTCCTGCGCTAAGTAGCCGAGGCCGCGACGGGCGCGCTCGTACATGGGCAAAGCGGTCACGTCCTGCCCATCGATGACAATCGAGCCTGCTTCGGGCGTGACAAAGCCGGCGAGACTGTAAAAAGTCGTGGTCTTGCCGGCGCCATTGGGTCCGAGCAGGCCGACAATCTCGCCTGAACCAACGCTCAGGGTGACGCCCTTGACGACCATCCGCTCGCCGTAGGTCTTGCGAATGTCGCGCGCTTCAAGTTTCATTGAGCGAGCTTCTTGAAACTGCGCCGGTCTTTGAAAATCATCCAGCCTTTGACGCGGCCGCGCGCCTCGACGCGCTGCGGCGTTTCTGTCGCGACGACCTCATCGGCTTTAAGCGCGGAGGTCCACTCGGCCTCCACCTTGCGAAGAACGGGACGGCCTCCGGTGAGCCGAAGACGCCCCGTTGTTTTCTCATAGACTGCCTCTTCGGCGGCGAGTTCAAGGCGCGGTCCCCAGACCTTGACCCCGCCGGAAAAAGTCAATCGGCTTTCGGCGTTCCAGGCGATGCGCCCGCTTTCGCCATGGTCCGCGTCGAGATTGGCAGGAGTGCGCGAGAACAAGACGCGCTTGCCTGGAGCGGGATTAAGAAAGCCGTCTTGAGACTTGTCGTCGTGAGCGGCCTGCTCGCCGTGCGCTTCGAACATCGCGCCGTCGGAGGCAATTCTTCTCACGGACACGGCACCGCGAGCCTGCCAGGCGCGGTCCTCATTCTTGAACAGGGCCCAGTCGGCGGTGAGGCGGGTGCCGGCTGATTCATAGCGCACCTTGCCGATGAATTCCTCCTCGCGGTGAACGCCGCGCCGGATCACAAACTCCTCGCTGCGCACGACGCTGCCCGCAACGAAGGCGGCGGGAAGTTCCGCCGCGACGAGGGATGAACACAGCAGTAATTGCGCCAGCCCCGAATAGAGGATCGTCACAGAGGCCGCTCATTTAAAGTCGAGCTCTGGTTGAAAATACGGATTTCGGAGAGGTCGGGCTTGGCCTCAAGCCCCTTGCCGCGCAGTATGCCCTCGGGACGCTGCACCACGACATCGGCCGTCGTCGTGAAGCGGTGGCGGGCGGAATCATAGAGCAGATCGGACGTCATCAGGCGCGACTGATCCTCGTAGGAGTTGACCGCAACGGAAGATGACAGGTGAACATTGTGCGCTTCGGTCTCGATTGTGCCGGTAAGAGCCGTGACTTTAGAGACGGGCTTTCCATCCTTGTAGAACTCTATTGTGGGTTCAGTCAAGGTGGCGAGCTTTTCATCCTCGCGCAGAACGGCATGGCGCGATTTCAGAGTCCAGGACAGCGTTCCTTTATCGGATTGGCTCAGGGAGAGTCCTTCGATGCTCTGCCGTTGCTCTTCGCGCACGCTCTCGGAAGAATTTCGACAGGCCGAGGAGAGGAGCAACGCCGCAAGGGCAAGAGCGGCTCTCACGGGCGCGAGGCCGCAGGCGCGTCGTCCGGCGGCGCTTTAAGCTGCTCCTCAGCCAGGTGGATCTTGCCCCCGGCTCTGAGCCAGGGCGTCATTTCCATCGGGATATGACGTAGGCGGTAGGGTTTTGGCAATCGGTCCAGCACATGGGAAATGCTGAAATAGGCGACGATCAGAATGGAGTAAATGATGCCCAAAGTGCGCAGGTGCCACTGCGCGTCGGGAAACCATACCGGCGCGGTCATCGCTTCCTGCGCGGACGCCTTCTTTGATTTTTTCGATTGCTGGGGTTGTGAGGGGTTTAGGCTCATCGAAGCTCCTTGGACAGCGCGTCGAATCTGCAGACTTCACGGAGAAAGGACGGGATATGAGCGAGGGCGAGGGCATTGGGCCCATCGGACAGCGCTTTGTCGGGGTCGGGATGGGTCTCGAAAAATACGCCGGCGACGCCGACGGCGACGGCGGCGCGGGCAATTGGGCGCACGAATTGGCGTTGGCCGCCGGTGGTCGCGCCGTTGCCGCCGGGAAGTTGCACGCAGTGCGTGGCGTCGTGGATGACGGGGAAGCCGAATCGGCGCATGATTTCATAAGAACGCATGTCCACGACCAAATTCCCATATCCAAAAGTGACGCCGCGCTCGGTCAGGAGGATGTTCTTGTTGCCCGTCGAAAGAATCTTCTCGACGGCGTGCTTCATGTCCTCAGGAGATAGGAATTGCCCTTTTTTCACATTGACGGCCTTTCCTGTCCTGCCGCAGGCGAGAAGAAGGTCGGTCTGTCTGCTGAGAAACGCCGGAACCTGAAGCATGTCCACGTGGCGCGCCGCCAGGGCCGCCTGGGCGGGTTCGTGCACGTCCGTCACGCACGGCACGCCCAGTTCGGCTGAAACCCGGGACAGGATTTTAAGACCTTCTTCCATGCCGGGTCCGCGGAATGAACTCAGCGAGGTCCGGTTGGCCTTGTCGTAGGAGGCCTTCAGCACGAAGCCGACCTTGCGCTCGGCGCAGTATTTCTTCAGCGCGCGGCCGACCCTGCGCAGGAGAGCTTCCGATTCAATGACGCACGGCCCGCCGATGAAGGAGACGGGTAATTTGTTTCCAAAACGGACTTTGCCGATGGAGACGATATTCTCACGCATGGATTGGATTCCTCGTGTAAGCCAGAGAGCGTTCAACGCAGGCCGCAATGAAGCCGCAGAACAGCGGGTGAGGCGCTTCGGGGCGGCTCTTGAACTCAGGATGGAACTGGCTGGCGAGAAACCAGGGGTGGTCCTTGATCTCGATAATCTCGATGAGATTCTTGGGGGCGTAGATTCCGGAGACGAGCAGGCCGGCGTCCTCAAGGAGCTTGCGGAATTTGTTGTTGACTTCAAATCGGTGACGGTGCCGTTCCGAGATGCTCAACGAGCCGTATGCCTTGTGCGCAAGAGTGCCCTTCTTGAGCGTGCATTCGCAGGTGCCAAGCCGCATGGTCGCGCCTTTGTCCTTGACCGACTTCTGCTCGGGCAGGAGATCGATGACGGGGTAGCGCGATTTTTGGTCGAATTCGGTGGAATGCGCGCCGTTGAGCTTGAGCACATTGCGCGCGAACTCGATGACCGCTACTTGAAGACCAAGACAGAGTCCGAAATAAGGAATTTTCTTTTCCCGCGCAAGCTGGGCGACGCGGATCTTTCCTTCGATTCCGCGGTCGCCAAATCCTCCGGGCACGAGGATGCCGTGCACATCCTCAAGCTGTTCGCATATTTTCGGGTCCGTCGTGTCAAGAAAGCGGATAGTGACGGCGGCCTCGTTGGCAATGCCGCCGTGGACGAGCGCTTCGTTGACGGATTTGTAGGCGTCCTTGTAGTCGGTGTACTTGCCCGCAAGCGCCACGACGACCCGGCGCTTTGGGTTCTTCAGGCGGCGCAGGACCTCGTTCCAGCTGTCGAGTTCCTTGGACTGCGTGCGCAGCCGCAACAGCATCATGATTTGATCGTCAAGCCCCTGTTTGTGGAATACCATCGGGACTTCATAAATGCTGTCGACGTCGGGCGCTTCGATGACGGACTCCTTGGGCACCGAGCAGAACATCGAGAGCTTGGCCTTCAAGTCCGCGCTGAGCGGCTTTTCAGAACGGCAGACGAGCACGTCGGGGGAGATCCCGATCTCGCGCAATTTCTGCACGGAGTGCTGGGTTGGCTTTGTCTTCAGCTCTTCGGAGGCCTTTATGTACGGTATTAAGGTGACATGCACATAAAGCGAGTTCTCCCGCCCCGCCTCGAGTCCCATCTGGCGCGCGGCTTCAATGAAGGGCAGGCTCTCGATATCGCCGACCGTGCCTCCGATCTCGATGATCGCGATGTCAGCGCCTTTTGCGGCGGCGCGGAAACGGTTCTTGATCTCATCGGTGATATGCGGGATGACCTGGACGGTGGTTCCCAGGAAGTCGCCGCTGCGTTCGCGCGCGATGACGGTTTCATAGACTTTCCCGGCGGTGAAGTTGTTGTAATGGTGCATTTCTTTATTGAGAAAGCGCTCGTAATGGCCGAGGTCGAGATCGGTCTCCGCTCCGTCTTCCGTGACGAAGACTTCGCCGTGCTGAAAGGGGTTCATGGTTCCGGGGTCGACGTTGATATAGGGATCGCATTTGAGCATCGTGATTTGCAGGCCGCGGGACTGAAGGAGTTTCCCGAGAGAAGAAGCGGTGATGCCCTTGCCGAGCGAGCTGACAACGCCGCCCGTTACGAAGATATATTTAGTGGTCACAGTGTCCTCGGCGCAACAGGGTCTCGGCGCGTCTTAAATCAGAGGGAACATCCACGGCGACCGGGTTTTCGGAGACGACGGCGGCGCGGATGGTCATGCCGTCTTCAAGGGCCCGCAGCTGCTCCAGGTTCTCGCCGAGCTCCAGCGGCGACGGCGGCAATGAGACGAAGCGCTTTAAAGCGCTCCGGCGGTAGGCGTAAAGCCCGAGATGTTCCCAGGAGCTGATGGGAGCGCGGGAAAAATAGAGGCAACGGCCTTGTTGGGTCAACGCCGCCTTGACGACGTTGTGGTTTCGGCGTCGCGCGGGGCTGTCGAGCCCGATCACCGCGGTGGCGATATCGACTTCACGACTTAAGGCTGCGACCGTGGCGCGAAGCGTTGCGGGATTTAAGAGCGGCATGTCCCCCTGAAAATTCAAGATCACCGGCTCCTGTCCGCCTTTCGCGGCCAACCACACGCGATCTGAGCCTGATGGGCAGGAGGCAGGCGTCATTATCGCAACTCCACCGAAGCGGCGCACCTCAGCGGCCACCGCGCGCGAGTCGACTGCGACCAGCACGGGGCCGAGGCGAGCGGCCGTTGCCGAGCGCCAGCACCATTCGACCAAAGTGCGGCCGGCAAGCCGGGCGAGGACTTTCCGGGGAAAGCGCGTCGAACCAAGACGGGCCGGAATGACGGTGAGACAGGAACTCATCTGAGAGCCTTTGCCAGTTCCTTGACGGTGGCCGTCGCGGTTCCGAGTTTTGCGACCACTATCCCGGCCGCGTAGTTGGCGAGCGCGGCCGCGCGACGCAAGGAAGATCCGGTCGCAAGGGCCAATGTCAAGGTTGAGATCACGGTGTCGCCCGCGCCGGAAACATCGAACACCTCGCGAGCTTGGGTTGGAATATCGGTAATTCGGGGCTTGCGTCCGCTCTCGAACAGGCTCATGCCGTCGGGACCGCGCGTGATGAGCACCGAGCGGCACTTGAGGACTTTGAGGATGTCTTTGCCCAGGGCGCTGATGGCTTCGGGGCCGGCCTTCACATCACGGCGCATGCACGCCCAAGCCTCGGAAGTATTGGGTGTTATGCAGGTCACATTTTTATAAAAGTGGAAATGTTCAGGCTTAGGGTCGACCGTCACGGGGATCCCTCTGCGGCGGGCGCCGGCTATCGCACGTGCAAGCACCTGGGGATTGATGACGCCTTTGCCGTAGTCAGAGAGGATGATCGCCTCGGCCTTCGTCAGTTCTGAATCGAGGCACGCGAGCAGGCGCGACTGCGTGGCGGAAGACAAAGTGCTGGTTGTCTCACGGTCAAAGCGCACGATCTGCTGGCGCTCGGCGATGACACGGCACTTCTGCGTTGTCTGGCGCGTCGCGTCCACGCACACGCCGACGATGTTGACCCCGGAGAAATGTTCGACGAGTTGTTTTCCCGCCTCGTCCGGGCCGATGACGCCCAGCACCGACACGCGGGCACCGAGAGCGGCGAGGTTATTGACCACGTTGCCGGCGCCGCCGGGAATGGACGACTCACCGGTGACGCGGACGACGGGAACGGGGGCTTCGGGAGAGATGCGGTTGACGGCGCCGCGCACATATTGGTCCAGCATGAGGTCGCCGACGACGAGAATTCGACGCCCGGCGAATCGGGCGACGGTCCGTAGAAGCTCTTGGCGCTCGGAGAACGAGGTCGGCATCGTACGAGCGTTGATCATAACATTTCCCGCAGCGTTGCGGTGATATTGCCGAAGAAGACTTCGGCCTTCATCATCAGCACGCGCTTCCCGGGGTCATCGGAAAACCACAGGCGCAGACGCTTGCCCTTCTGCATGAAGATGCCTTCTCGGATCAAAGTGGGTTCGACGGCGATGGACGCAAATCGTCCGGCAGCGACCGTGAGGGGCTCGCGTTTGAGGACCTTGATGCTCAGCGGCCAGTTGTCCGGCGTGTTCACGTCCACCGTGAGTTCGGCCCCGGGGCGCAGAGGTTGCGCCCGAATGTAGAAAATACTGGAGAGAATGTCCTGGACTTGCGCCGGGATCGTTCCGGTGCGCACGCTGTAGCTGCCGTCTTTACTCGTGCGCCGATTGACGAAGAGCGCGGCGTCGTGATCGTAGAGCACCCAGTCATCGCGGAAGAAGTGGCCCTCGCGGATCTTTTTCGAGTAGCCGAGAGAGGTCAAGGTTTTGGCGTCGAGCCACGATTCATTGAGATCGCGAACGACATAAAAGGTGTCGCAGAAGGCATTGGACCGGGCCTGGCTGACCAAGTGGTAGGCGGCCCGACCGTTGAACATCACGATCTTATCCACACCGAGCGTCGCTTCTCCGACCGAGAGCAGACCCCAGGACATGTTAAAGGAAAGCTTTTCCGGGAAAACGGGGAGCGGGAGATAGGCGGAGGAGTACGCGACCTCGGGCCCGATCAATTGCGAAGGGGATATTATCGCCGTGCTGATGGCGATGCGGCCCCAGACGCGCGGGGTAGCGGGCAATGCGGGGACGACGACGCTTTTTGGGGGTTCGATGGCGGCCGGTTTCACCAAACCGATCGGCGTCGTATTCCTATCGAGACGAAGGGGCGCGGAGGCGCTTGAGGTGGACGCCAGAGGCAGAGGATCTCGCGCATGGTGGCGCACCGAGCAGGCGGCCAGGATCGCGAAGGCCGCCATGAACAGCGGCGCGCGCGTTCTCATTTATTCTTGCCGCCGGCCAATGATTCAAGCCTGTCGATCCAGGCGTTTCTCCCCTTGAGCAGTTCGAGCTTGACCCCGAGGACGAGGACGTCGCCGGTCAGGCGTTGGCGCCAGTCCTCGGGCAGGCGGACGAAATCCTTGTGAGTTGTGACGAGCGGCAGGCCGCCGCGCAGATCCTCAATGGATTGCAGCTCTCGACTCTCATAGGGATGATGATCCGGATAGCGCCAGGACTGTGTGATCGTGGCGCCAAGGGCCGTGATCTGGGCCTCAAAGGAGAGAGGATCCCCGATCCCTGACAGTGCGACCACCGCCGTGCCTTGCAGGCGCGTAAGCGCCTGCTTCTCCTCAGTCTTCACGTCGAGCAGATGATCGGACTTGTGCGCGGATTCGATGACCTGCACCCCGGGATGAAGCGCTTCGATGTCCGCGCGCAGACGGGTGAGTTCGCCGGACGTC
The DNA here is from genome assembly GCA_964529095.1 of uncultured Elusimicrobia bacterium. Taxonomy (GTDB): domain Bacteria; phylum Elusimicrobiota; class Elusimicrobia; order UBA1565; family UBA9628; genus GWA2-66-18. The sequence continues at coordinate 6,536 of CAZGVK010000030.1, read as the reverse complement.
ACGCGGTCGGCATGCGTGATGACGATGATCCCCGCGCGCCGCAACGCGGAGAGAGGCTCGCGCAGGTCGCCTAAGGGGAGCAACTGGCGTCCACCGAAGGGATTTCGAGCATTGATGAGCACGATATCGAGGTCGCGGTGCAGGCTCAGATGCGAAAATCCGTCGTCGAGGATGAGGACGCGACTGCCGTACATCTCGACGGCGAGCTCTCCGGCTTTGCCGCGGTCAGGGCAGACGAGCACGGGCACTCCTTGGCCTTGCAGAGACTGGTGGATCATCCAGGGCTCGTCGCCGCATTCGCGCCAGTCGATAGGGCGGCCATCAAGGAGAACGGAGACCTCCCGTTTCGGCGCCACGCGGCCGTAGCCGCGTGAAAGAATTGCGACGGCATGGCCGCGTTTGCGCAAGGTCTCCGCGGCGAGAAGCACGGCGGGAGTTTTGCCGGTGCCGCCGACGGTCAAGTTTCCGATGCAGATGACCTTGGCTTTGACGCGCTTGCGCGGCAAGATCCCTGTTGCATAGAGGGCGCCGCGCGACAGCACGCCGGCGCCGTAGACCCAGGACGCCGCGCCGAGAAGCGCTCGCCCGCCGACGGAGCGCTGCAGCTGCGCGCGGCGTTTGGACAAGGTCACGAGCGCTCCGGCTGGCTATTGCGGCGCCATTGAGCCCGGACAACCCGGTCCGTCGTCAAGGAGCGGCTAAGGGTGGAGAATTGTCGCATGAATAAGAATTACATGGGAGTATACCCTAAAAAATCATGCGGATTTTCTATAGCCATCAGATCGTTTCCCGCAGGAGAAATAATGGGAATAAAAAAACAGAGTGTGCGCCTCAAGGAGCTGATGGGAATACTCCTGCAGAAGCATGGATTCAGGCCTGAGTGGTGGTGAGGAATTGCGATGGTTCTGAGCTTGGCTTGAAATCCAGCCATATCGTGGTGCTCGCGCGAAAGATCGAACAAGTCTCGTTGACGCACCGACCACGCCAGGACAATCTACGGCAAATGATTCAACGCGCTACTTGACCTTCATCGTACTTTGTTCCTTCTGTTGAGATATTTCTTCCAGGTTTTGAAGTATGTATTTGGCTTCTTCAGTCCTTACGCCTCCGATGAAGCCCGCGAGGGCTGGGTAATAGTCGCTATCCATATCTCTTATTGCCTCAATGATTGCCGGAAATGTGCTTTTGGCGGCAGGACCCATAAGGATCAGCATCCCGATAGAAAATATCCGGACTTCTTCTTCTTTATGTCCAAGGCCATCGGCGATGACTTGAAGGCTCTTTTCTGTTTCCAAGGGACTGATGCGTGCTCTTGTTGAAGCGATGGCAATTGAGGCGAAAGCTCCACCTTCTTGTTTGGTCTCGAGTCCATTCAGTATTTTGGGAGAGAGGTAGGGCAAAGCTTCCTTGGCGGCCGGGCCGATGGCGCCCAGCGTCATCATTACAATTACCAGCGTCTTGGGGTTATTCTCTTTTAGAGCCTGTATCAGTGCGGGAACAGCTCGCGGACCAATTTTTACCAGCGTTGCAAGGGCAGCGCCAGCGCTTTCCTGGCCAACGTTCAAAGAAGCGACGAGCAGCGGGATGGTCGCGAGAGTGTCTTCATTCGTCATTTCTCTTTTTTTAAGAGCCCACGTCGCCAAGGTCCTAACCTCGGCATTCACGTCTTGTAGAGCTGATATCAAGGCGTGGCTCGTTTCAGGGGGAAATGATCCTATCTTTATGAGCGTCCGGACGCTTTCTTTGCGGACCATTGCATCCTGGTCTTGAAGAAGCTGGGTCAACATGGGGACAGCATTCCCAGCAGGCGGTCCTATTCTTCCCAATGTCATGACAACATGGCCTCGAACCAAAGGGCTTTTATCCCTCAAAGATTCAATAAGAGTCGGGAGAGCTTTTTGGGTGGCCGAGGGACTTATGTTATCGGACAACATGTTGTCGCTCAATATATGAGCCGCCAGAGCTCGTTGCTCCTCGTCAATGTCGTTTGTCAAGCGATCTAGAAGTATGGCGGTCGAGACAGCGAAATCTATGACTCGTACACGCCATGCTATAGTCGCGATATCAAAATTGCCCTTCTTCACGGCATTCATGAGGGCTGGCATTGCTGGTTTGGCCGACGGGCCTATCTCTTGTAGTGTATGAACGGCTGCAAGCCGAACTTGGCTATCGGAATGTTCGAGGTATTTCGCTATCGCAAGGATTAGTTTTTTTCCCTTGGGTTTCATGGCCCCGACAGTGTATGGGACTTCCTTGCGCACAGCATTGTTTTCATCAGCTAAAAGTTTGATCACAGCGGGAAGAGATCGACTTGCTTCTGGTCCGATTTTTTGCAGAGCGAACAACGCACCCGTCCTGAGCCTGCTGTCTTTGTCGTTGAGAACAGATGTCAGCACGGACGTAGCTTCTTGGGCTTTGGGCCCTAGTTGCGCTAGCTCTTCCAGGATTGCAAGTCGAGCAGCTGGATCAGAGGTGTTTAGATTTTGGATAAGGGCTCTTATTTTTTCCTCAGCCCGAGCTGAATTCGACAAGGACAGGAGCAATAACGAGACTGCCGCAGCCGTCGCGAGCCTGGATTTCCATGGCTTTGAGGTTGCTCGCACGATCAAGCCCGACTCGAAGGATAAAACGTCGCTTCCGAGACATGAAATCGGCGAGCCAGTCTTGCGATCTGCTCCCTGGTCAGCTCTCGTTTTCCGTTGAGCACATAGGACACTGCTGGTTGTCCGCCCAGGTCGTCGGCTAGATCGTACTGGCCGAGATCGTTCTGTTCCATTAGGAAGCGCAGCATCTCCTCAGGAGTGACGGGCTTGTTCGGGAACTCCTTTTTCTCGTGCTCCTCGATAAAGGGGATGATCGACTTTAGATATTTGCTCGTCGCATCGCGGCTTGCGGGATCGAGTGTCCCCATTTTACGTTCATTCAGCAAGATTGCGGCGGCTTTGGCATAGGCGCGGTGCATCTTGCGATTTAAAATCGGCTGCGGAGGCAGGTGGAGATAGAGCCATTTGAGGAGGGGATTTAAGATCGGAGACCCAAGTGGTTTGAGTTTCTTTTCCAAGGTTTCAACGGTCATGGTCAATGCCTCCATTTGCTCTTGTCGTACTCCGCGTGAGTTAATACGCTCTCGATTGAGATGATCCCAAGCTCGTAATCTATTAAGGCGATCAGGCGGTACTTATTGCCCCCGATGTCGAACACGGTGTACGGCTTGACGTAATCTGCTGAGCCCAAGCCTTGCTTAAGCTCCACGAAGTTCTGAAAGCTATTTGATTCCACGTTCTTTTTCCACGCATTGAGTGCTACGGTGGAGCGGGGATGAGTTTGAGTGAATTTCGAGATGCGTTCTCGCCAGATCAGCTTCACTCGTCAATATAATAACAGATTGTTATCATTTGTCAACACGCAAGCACGGAAAGAAACAGCTTCTTGGAGTGCGGCGCCGGTGAGCTTCTTGAGTTTTATGGGCGCCTCAAGGAGCTGCTGGGAACATATGCGGCAAGATTGGGATAAGTGGCCTGGAAAAACAGGGGAATTAGGACGGCAGGACAGGGAAACTTGGCGGCACGGAAAGGGAAATATGGCAAGGCGGTGGGAGAAAAGTAGAATGTAAGGGCATGAAAACCCCCGAAGAAGGACCCAAGAAACTCCCGATCATGTCGGTTCGCGAGGCCGTCGACTTGTTCGCCAAACGCAAGGACCAGGGCCAGACTCGATGAGTTGAAGCAGTGGGTCGTGTCTGGCCGTCGGCAGGAGTTCGTGCAGCGGGAGTCGACCGAGGATTTTAAGAATCTCGCCGTCAACCGGCTCCTGGTCCGGTTCGATCAGGCCAGCGTCAAAGAGTGGATGGAAAAACGGGAGACACCGGGACGAGCATCCAAGCGGCTGGAAGTGGACATCAAATTAAGGCAATGCCCCTTGACAATAATTCACTTTAACACCATACTTTGGTATACACCAAACTAAGCAAATAACGAGAATGAGAGCGCTTATTTTTCTGGAAAGACATTTAAAGGGTCGCTTGGCCCAGCTTCTGTACCAAGCCGGGCTGTCTTCGCGTTTTAACGAAGCCTCGCGGCGAGCGGATTTCGAGCTTCGGATCGGCGGCAACGTATTCTTGGGCGAGGCGGTTCTCAGCCGCTCAAGTGTCCACTTCTCCGACAAGATCGACCGGCTGCTGAAAGCCGTGGCCCAGGAGAAACGGGCGATCCCCCTCCTTGCGGCGCCATCCTTGAGCCATCAGCGGCAAGAAGATCTTCGGGGCAAGGGGATTTGCTTTGTCGATCTCGTGGGCAACGCCTGGATCAAGGCTCCCGGCATCCTGATCGACCAGCGCTCCCGTGAAGAGCAGAAGGCCTTCGGCTTTCGGGAGGTCAACAGCCCATTCTCGGACAAGTCGTCCTTGGTACTGCGGGTCATGATGGATGATTCAGAGAGGTACTGGGGCAATAACGAAATCGCGGAAAAATCCGGCATCAGCATCGGTTGGGTCAGCCAGATTTGCCGGAGGCTTGAAGAATTGCGCTATGCCGTTCGGGCCGAGAACCGGAAACTCAAATTGTTCCGGCCTCAGGATATCCTGGTGGATTGGGTCGATTACTATCGCCACCGCAAGCAGGAGCAATATCGATTTCGTCTCCCGGCCGATTCGGTCGAAGGCGTCATGGCGGCGCTGAAGAATTCCAAGGCATTCCAAGAGCACCAAGGCTTGCTCTCATACCAGGCTGGCGCTTCTCTCGTAGCCCCGCATGCGAGTTTTGGGGAGGTCCACGTTTATTCGGAGGGGCTGCCGGCCAGCCTCGATGACTGGAAGAACGAACTGAAGCTCGAGGAAGCGGCGCCAAGCGAGAGCAACCTTGTGCTTGTGAGCCCGTATTACGGCGTCGCGGCCCGCTACGACTCCCGCGTTCTGGAAGGTTTCCCGGTAGTGTCCGATGTCCAGCTCTATCTGGACTTGCGGCTCTACCCGATACGCGGCGAAGAACAGGCGCAGCATCTTTTCGAAAAGCGTCTGGCACCGAAGTGGCATCTGGAAACGGTCAGTGGTTAAGCTCGAAGACAGTCTTCTTCTCGCGCTGGAAGCGCTCAAGCCGTACCTTCCGGATATCGTGATCTCCGGCGGCTGGGTGCCTTTCGTTTATCACTCCTACCTGGGCACAACTCGTCCGGCTCACAAGCCCCTTGGAACCAAGGACGTGGATATCGCGGTATCCGCCGATCTTTTACCTGGTGAGCGTCCGTCTCTGCGCGAAATCCTTCAAAACGAACACGCCGAAGAGAGGCGCGGCGGAATGCCCTTGGGGCATTTTGGGCCGAAGGGCGCGGAGGAGACGATCTGCGAATTCACGAAGGACGGCGTTGAGATCGAGTTAACCTTCATGACGCCTCGCCACGGCCATTCCGGCGGGCGTGGCGGCGACCTTGCTGCGATATGTGGACGTGTTGCTCGTTTCCAATATGAAGGTGCGAATCAAGGACCAGACTTCCCAAGGGCAGGCGATTGACGTGGAGGCGACTTTCCCCACGCCGGAGGCCTACTGCTATCAGAAGGGATTGAGTTTCGTCGATCGCGCCAGCCGCGACAAGAAGGCCAAGGACCTTTATTACCTCTTCGATCTTCTCGCCAACTATCCGGAGCTGCGCAAGCGTTGCGAGGCCGAGATCCCCAAGCTCCAAGCGAAGTTTCCCGCCAAGTGGTACAGCCGTTTCTTGAGCGACCTCGATAAGTATTTCAAGAATTCGGAATCGGAAGGAACACTTCTCGTGGAAGGGCAGCGGCCCGGCGGCGGCTCCGATCCGGCTTTCCGTGCGCAGGTGGGCCGTACGTTCCAGGGCTTCATCAAGAGCCTGAAGACGCACCCCGCTCAACCGCACGAATAATCAGAACACGAGCTTCTGCACCGCCGCCTTGAGAAAATCCGGGGCGAGATGGGCGTATATCTCCGTCGTCTTGAGGCTCGAATGCCCGAGGAGCTTCTGGACCGTGTAAACGTCGGTCCCATTCATGACGAGATGGCTGGCGAACGTGTGGTGAAGCGTGTGCAGAGAAGCGCCCTTGATGCCGCAGAGCTTCAAAAGCTTGCGAAAGTCGCGCGATAGGATATGCCCGAGATGCGGGCCGTCGTTGCTGGTTGGAAACACCCAGGGATTATTCTTGCGCGGCAGCGACTTGAGCAGCTCGTGCAGCCGCGGCGCCATCGGAATATGGCGGACCTCTGGTTTACGTGATTCGCAGTATTTCCCGTCTCAAAATACCCCAGTGCGGGAAGTTGGGAACACCTCAACTGCTCGAGATCAAAGCAACAATTTCTCGATGGGAATTCACTATTATTACTGAAGAAGCATGAGTATTCTGTTCCAACATTTTACCCTATCATAATCAACGTCCTCCAGAATATTTGGAAGAACTTCCCCTAACCCTAATTGCCCATTCACCGGGACATCGCTGGCACAGTTCTCAGTGAGCAACATTATTTCCAAAACTCGCCGTTTTCTTAAGCTCTCAGTAACCAGATCTTGTGCGCTACGGTTGCGCT
>CAZGVK010000029.1:0-13999 GCA_964529095.1 uncultured Elusimicrobia bacterium | reverse complement strand
GAGCGCGACACGCGGGGATTGATCTCGACGAAGATGAGGCGGCCGGTCTCGGGGTGCACGGCGAACTGTATGTTGCAACCGCCGGTTTCAACACCGACCTCGGAGACGATGCGTTTGGCGTCCTCGCGCATCTCTTGATATTGACGATCGCTGAGCGTCTGCGCCGGGGCGACCGTTATCGAGTCGCCGGTGTGCACGCCCATCGGATCCAGATTCTCAATAGTGCAGACGACGACAAAATTGTCCTTGTAATCACGCATGACCTCAAGCTCATATTCTTTCCAGCCAAGCAAGGACTCCTCAAGAAGTATTTTCTTGACCGGGCTCATCTCCCAAGCGGTCTGGACGCGGGCGCGCAGTTCCTCGAAGTGATACGCGATGCCGCCGCCGGTGCCGCCGAGCGTGAATGAGGCGCGCACGATGATTGGGAAGCCGAGGTCGCGGGATGCGGCCTTGAGGTCGGTCGTATCGGTGACGACGAGCGAGCGGGGAAGATCGATGCCGATCTTTTGCATCGTCTGCTTGAACAGTTGACGATCCTCCGCCTTGCGGATGCTTTCCAGGCGGGCGCCGATGATCTCCACGTTGTGGCGCTTGAGGATTCCGCGCTCGGCCGCAGCCACGGTCAAGTTCAAGGCGGTCTGTCCTCCCAAAGTGGGAAGTATGGCTTGCGGCTTCTCAAGCGCTATGACCTTTTCGAGATATTCCGTGGTGAGCGGCTCGATATAGGTGCGATCGGCGAGTTCAGGATCGGTCATGATCGTGGCGGGGTTGGAGTTAATCAAGCAGACCTTGTAGCCTTCCTCACGCAGGGCCTTGATGCCCTGCGTGCCGGAGTAATCGAACTCGCAACCCTGGCCGATAACGATCGAGCCCGAACCCACAACGAGAATTTTCCTAAGGTCTGTTCGTTTGGGCATGGGCTTGCTGATGGGAGAGCATTAAAGTCCGGAAACGCATAAACAGATAGCGGCTATCGCGGGGTCCGGCGGAGGCCTCGGGATGGTACTGCACGGAAAAGGCCGGGAGTTCGGTATGGGCTAGGCCCTCGGACGTGCCGTCGTTTAGGTTCACATGGGTTGTCTTGACCGTCGATGGAAGCGTTTGCATCTCCATGCAAAAACCGTGGTTCTGTGAGGTGATCTCGATCTTTCCCGTCTCCAGGTCTTTGACCGGATGGTTGGAGCCATGGTGCCCGAACTTAAGCTTGTATGTCTTGCCGCCCAGGGCGAGACCCAACAGCTGGTGGCCAAGACAGATGCCGAAGATCGGTATGCGTTCTGGGAGGAGTTGTTTGATCGTCGCGATCGCAACGGTCACGGCTTCGGGGTCGCCGGGACCGTTGCTGAGCAGGATGCCGTCGGCTTTGAGCTTGAAGAGTTGTTCGGCCGTCGTCGATGCGGGGACCACCGTGACCGCGCAACCCATCGCGGCGAGGCATCTGAGTATGCCGTGCTTCACTCCAAAATCAATGACCGCGACATGTAATTGCCGTTCATTTTGCACAAAGCCTTCGTTCCATTCATAAGGCTTCGCGCAAGTGACGGCCTGAGCGAGATTTTGGCCCTTCATTGAAGGCAGCGCTTTCGCCTTTGCCGTCAATCTTTTTTTATCGCCGTCAAAGGTCGAGATGATCCCGCGCAACGCTCCCTGCTCTCTGAGTTTGAGCGTGAGCGCGCGCGTGTCGATCTCCTCGATTGCCACGATGCCATGATTTTTAAGGAAATCGCCGACCGACTGCACCGATTCGTAATTGGAGGGGGTCTTGCATAATTCTCTGACGACCAAGCCCGACAGCCTCGGCCGCGAGGACTCGTTGTCGCCTGCGGTGATGCCGTAATTGCCGATGTGCGGGTAGGTCATGACCACGCACTGCCCCGCGTAGGATGGATCGGTCAGGATTTCCTGGTAGCCGGTCATCGCCGTATTGAAGACAAACTCTCCACCTGTCTCGCCCGCAATGCCGCAGGCGCGGCCGGCATACACGGTCCCGTCTTCAAGAGCCAGCCAAGCGTTGTCATTCATCGGTCATAGCGCCGCCTGATGGCGGCGTCAAGGGAACGGGGAATAAGGGTTGACGCAATAATAACTTTGTGAATTTTGGATGTCGAGGCGAGACTCTAACATCGCAAACGAGGCAAGCTCGAGCTTGATACGACAGCATCTTTCGAGATGGTAACAATTTACGAGGCCCCTGGCCGAAAATTTTTGCCGCTTGACAGCATATATCGCTCCTGCTATCATACTGTGGTCGTCGTCATTCCCCCAGGAGAAACACCCCCGATGGCTGAAATCCAGCTTACCGACGAGACCTTCGACAAGGAAGTTATCGAGTCCGACCAGCCGGTGCTGGTGGACTTCTGGGCGCCGTGGTGCGGTCCCTGCCGGATGCTGACGCCGATCATCGAGGAGATCGCCAAGGATTACGAGGGCAAGGTCAAGGTCGGCAAGCTCAACACCGACGAGCATCCCAATGCCCCGGGGCGCTTTCGCATCTCGGCGATTCCCACGATTTTGTTCTTCAAAGGCGGCAAGATGGTCGAGCAGCGAGTCGGCGTGCAGTCCAAGGCCGACATCAAGAAGCTTCTCGACGGTCTTCTCGCTTAATAATCATTTCCTAGCCGACCTCCGGTCGATGAAACCCCGCCTTTACCTGATTGACGCGCACGCTTACCTTCATAGGGCCTACCACGCCTTGCCTCCCTTGACGAATTCCAGAGGGGCGCCGGTGGGGGCTTTGTATGGTTTTGCGCGCACCTTGATCCAAATATTCAAGCGCGACAAGCCCGAGGGGATTGCCGTATGCTTCGATACGCCAGGTCCGACATTCCGCCACAAGGCCTATGACCAATACAAGGCCACGCGCAAGGCGATCGACCCTGATTTGATCACGCAACTGGGCCAGGCCAAGCCGCTTGCCGAGGCTTTGGGATTTCATTGTATCGAGGCGCCCGGCTTCGAGGCTGACGACATCATGGCCACGATGGCGGGCAAAGCCGTCAAAGAAGGCTGGCAGGCGGTTCTGGTCACCGGCGATAAAGATGCGTTGCAGTTGGTGAGGCCGGATGTAAGCGTGTTCAATGTCTCCAAGAACGCTTGGATGGCCCCGCCCCAGGTGGAGGAGAAGTTCGGCGTTCCTCCTTCGTCGGTGCGCGACTATCTGGCAATAGTCGGAGACTTCTCCGACAACGTGCCTGGTCTCAAGGGCGTGGGCCCCGTCGGCGCGGTCAAGCTCATCAAGGCATATGGTTCGCTCAAGGGCGCTATTGCCGCGGCGAAGAAGGGAGACCAAGGGCTTACGCGCAAGCTTCTGGAGGCGCTCATCAACGGCGAAAAAACCGCGGATATGGCGCTCGCGCTGATCGCGCTCGATGACCAAGTTCCGCTTGAGGCCGGTCCCGAGGACTGCCGAGTGAAGGATCTCGACTTGCCGGCGCTCGCTGCCGGTTTGGAAAAGTTCGAGTTCCACGCGCTGGCGCGCGACCTCGGCGCGCCGCTTCAAAAATCGATCGCTCAAGCGGCCAGCCCCGTTATCGAGAAAGTCGAATTGAAGGCTATCGTCAAAGAACTTGCACGAGCGCCGGCCGTGCTTGTTTGTGCCGTGCCGGACAGCGCCGGCGAGGGTGAATTGTTCACCAGCTCTCGCGTGCGCCTGGGGCTTGGCCTGGAGGACGGGCGTGTTGCAGCGCTCGATGAATACCAGGCCAAGGATAAAGCCGTGCAAGCATTGCTCTTAGGCAAGGCGCTTAAATCCGGCTGGGACCTCAAGGGCGCCCGCCGCGCGCTTGATGCCGCCGGCTTCGAGATGAACGGCCCTGATTTCGACTATAAGCTTGCGGCCTATTGCCTCGATCCCTCCTCCGCGAAAGATCCTCGGGGCGCGGACGCTGAGGCGACCATGCTGGCCCGCGCAGCGCTTTGCTCCGGCCGCGACGGGATCATCGCGAAGATGAGGGAAATAAAGGTCCTGGATCTCTTTGTGAATGTGGAAATGCCTTTGTCGTCGGCGCTTCGCGAGATGGAACGCGCGGGCATTTTAATCGATGCGGATTATCTTCGGGATCTGTCACGGGAGTTTCTCGTGGCGTTGGCCGCGCTGCAAAAGGAAATTGATGCGCTCGCCGGCGGTCCGCTCAATGCGCAATCGCCCAAGCAGCTCGGGGAGATTCTCTTCGACAAGCTGGGTCTGCCGGTTCTGCATAAGACGGCCAAGGGCGGACGCTCGACGGATGAAGAGACGCTTGAAGCTCTGGCCGTGCGGCACGCATTGCCCGCGAAGGTCCTGGAATATCGCGAGATCGCTAAGCTTGAGTCAACCTATGTGCGCGGCCTGCTTGAGCGCATGAATCCGAGCACCTGCCGCGTGCATACGACCTTCGATCAGGCTGGGAGCGTCACCGGACGCCTCTCGAGCCTCGATCCAAATCTGCAGAACATTCCCATTCGTACCGAAGCCGGCCGCCGCATTCGCCGCGCCTTCATCGCGCCGCCAGGGAAAGTCCTCGTCTCGGCTGACTACTCGCAGATCGACCTGCGCGTGCTGGCGCACGAGTCTTTGGATGAGACCTTGATGGGGTCTTTCGAAAAGGGCGAAGATATCCACTTGCGCACGGCCGCGGAGGTGTTTCATGTCGAGCCTGAGGCCATTACCCAAGACCAACGCCGCGCCGCCAAGGCCATTAATTTCGGCATAGTCTACGGACAGACCGCGTTCGGCCTGTCGAACCAGCTCGGCATTTCCTCGCCGGAGGCCTCGGCCTATATCAAGAAGTACCTGGAACGTTATCCAGGCGTGTCCGCATGGGTGGCGGCCAACTTGGCGCGGGCCAAGGCCGACGGTTGCGTGCGCACCTTGCTCGGCCGTGTGCGCTGGTTGCCCGAAATCTCCGCGAAGAATACCGCCGTGCGCCAATTCACCGAGCGCGCCGCGCGCAACACCCCGATTCAAGGCGGCTCGGCCGACATCATCAAGCTCGCGATGCTGAAGATCGCCAAAGAAATGGCGCAAGGCGCGAAAAACGCCCTTATGCTTTTGCAGGTCCATGATGAATTGGTTTTTGAAGTCGAGAAAAGTTCGGCGTCCGCCTTCGGACGATGGATCAAAGGCATGATGGAATCTGCGGCCACGCTGCGCGTGCCCCTGGTGGCGGAGGTTAAGATCGGGCCCAACTGGCAGGATATGGAGAAACTTAAAGCATGAAGAGGTTTAAGTGACGCGCACATTCCGCCACGACCCCGTGGATTTTCACAGCCTGCCTCCGGCGATCCGTGCCTTGATGATCGCCAACATCGCCGGTTTCCTCGCGGGGATCATCGTGCCGGACCTGCACCACCTGTTCGGCCTGGTGCCGCAGCAGGCGCTTTCCCAGCGCTGGCTCTGGCAGCCGTTGACCTACCTCTTTCTTCATGGGAATATCTGGCACCTCGTCTTCAATTTGTTTGCGCTCTGGATGTTCGGCATGCCTGTCGAGTCGCAGTGGGGCGAGCGCGACTTCCTGAAGTATTACTTTCTGTGCGGATTGGGAGCGGCCGCGGCGCATCTGGCCTTGTCTCCGCACTCGATGGTTCCGGTCATCGGGGCCTCCGGCGCCGTGTACGGCCTGCTCGTGGCGTTTGCGATGCTGTACCCTGATGCGGTCATCTACCTTTACTTCCTGATTCCGATCAAGGCCGGGCATATGGCGATCCTCTTCGGCGCAATCGAGTTTTTCTCCGGAGCGACGGGCGCTACGCCCGGCATTGCGCGTTTCGCGCACCTTGGGGGCATGCTCACCGGCTACTTCTACATTCGCTGGTGGTGGGTGGTGCAAATAAAATTAAAAGCGCTTTGGCGGCAAGCATCGAGTTCCGAGGACGGGCCCGCGCCGCGCTCAAGGGCGAGACGCGCGGTGAAGCCTCCGGCGGCTTCTGCGGATATGGCTGAGGTGGACCGCATCCTCGACAAGATACTGTCCGATGGCCTCGAGTCGTTGACCGATGATGAGCGTCAGATCATGCACCGCTACTCGGAAAGGAACAGGCCTTCGTGAGGCCGCGGCGCCTTGTCGTGGGGCTCACGGGCGGCATCGGCACCGGTAAATCATCCGCGCTCAACGCGTTTAAAGAGCTCGGCGTTGCGACCGTGTGCCTTGACGCGATCGCGCGTCAACAGGCCAAACGCGGCGGCGCCGGATATCAGGCGATCGTGAAGGATTTTGGAGCATGTATTTTAAAGAAAAACGGCGCCATCGATCGCGAACGTCTCGGCCGGGCGGTTTTCGATGATGCGGAGGCGCGTGCGGGCCTGGAACGATCGGCGCATCCGTTGATTTTAAAAGAAATGAAGCGGCGGGTCGGCCGGCTGCGCGGCGTGGTGATCGTGGACGTGCCCTTGCTGTTTGAAAAAAATCTCCAAAATAAATTCGACGCGACGGTCTTGATCTCGTGCGCGCCGAATCAGCAGCTTCAGCGCGTCTGCGCGCGAGACGGCCGCGATCTTGAGGACGCGCGGCGGCGCATTGCGGCCCAATGGCCGCTGGCCAAGAAACGGCGCTTGGCGGATGTAACGATACGCAATGATAAAAATTTAGCGGCTCTGAAAAAAAAAGTGGCTGAATATCACTTAGGTCTGCAGCTCCTTTACGGAGGACTTCCTCATGGAAACAACTATTAAGACTCTGCCGGAGAGCCCTCAAATTCCCCTGACGCTTCCGCCGGTTGCGACCGCCGCCTCTGCGGCCGCTCTCAAGCCGCTGGAGACTTCCGAGATGGCTAAAAAGACGATCGCCGAGCTCAGCGTAATCGCCAAGGAGCTTAAGTTGGAGGGCGTCAACGGCCTGCGCAAACAGGAGTTGATCGCGAAAATCGTCGACGGCCAGCTCAAGGCCAACGGCATGATTTATGACGAGGGCGTGCTCGAGATATTGCCTGATGGCTTCGGCTTCCTGCGCTCGCCCGACTACTCCTACCTGCCGGGTCCAGACGACATCTACATGTCGCCCTCCCAGATAAAGAAGTTCGGCCTGCGCCGCTGCGACACCGTCGCCGGTTTCGTGCGGCCTCCGAAAGATGGCGAGCGCTTCTTCGCGCTTCTGCAGGTCAAGAAGATCAATGGCGTCGACGCCGAGACGATCAAGGACCGGCCTCTTTTTGACAATCTGACCCCGCTGCATCCGAACAGAAAGTATACGCTGGAGACGACGCGCGAGGAAGTGACCACCCGCCTGCTCGACCTGATCTGCCCCATCGGCAAGGGACAGCGCGGCCTCATCGTCGCTCCGCCTAAGACCGGCAAGACCATCATCCTCTCCAAAATCGCCAATGCGATCGCGAAGAATCATCCCGCGACGGTGATCCTGGTACTCCTGATCGACGAGCGCCCCGAGGAGGTCACCGAGATGAAGCGCACGATCAAAGCCGAGGTCATCGCCTCGACTTTCGATGAGCCGGCCGAGCGCCACGTCCAAGTTTCCGAGATGGTTCTCGAGAAGGCCAAGCGCATGGTCGAGTTCGGCAAGGACGTCGTCATCCTGCTTGACTCGATCACGCGCCTGGCGCGCGCCTACAATACCTGCACGCCATCCTCGGGCCGTGTTTTGTCGGGCGGTCTTGAGGCGACTTCTTTGCAGCGACCGAAGCGCTTTTTGGGCGCGGCGCGCAACGTCGAGGAGGGCGGCAGCCTCACGATCCTGGCGACGGCCCTCATTGAGACCGGCTCGCGCATGGACGAGGTCATCTTTGAGGAGTTCAAGGGCACTGGAAATTCCGAGGCCTACCTGGACCGCAAACTCGCCGACCGCCGCATATTCCCGGCCATCGAGATCAACCGCACCGGCACACGAAAAGAGGAGCTGTTGATGTCGGAGGATGAAATCAACAAGATCTGGATCCTGCGTAAAGTTTTGGCGCCCTTGGCGTCGGTCGAAGCGATGGATCTTCTTCGTGAAAAGATACTGTCCACTAAATCAAACAAAGAGTTCTTTAAGTCCATGGAACTCTCCAACATGGTCGGCTGATGAGGGCGGCCGTTCTTGCGTTGCTTTGCAGTGTCTGCGTCCGGGCTGAGGTGAGCATGTCCGGCTCGGTGGAGGCCGTCGCGTTTCAGCGCTTCTCCGTGCTCACCGCGCCGGGTCCCGACGAACCGCTCCCCGAGGTCTTGGCTAAGTCCCGGCGCCTGATCTACGCGGAGCACCGCGTGCAGAGGGGGGAGGCATGGATCGGCAATCTGGCCAAGAGCTACGGTTCGACCTTGGGCGCGTTTCAGACCACCAACAACAACGAGTTCGTGCTCATGTCCCCCGGCATGCGCATGACCGTTTTCAACCGCGACGGACAACTCTACGTGGTGCGCAAAGACTCGGAGAGGCTTGACTCGCTCGTCGCTAAATTCTGCGGGCTGTCTCTCTTCTGCCGCGAGGCCAGAAACCATTCCAAGTTCAAGGAAATGATTGTGCGCGTGAACAGCTTCCCCGGCGTTGCCCTTCTCGAGCCCTTTGAGTTCGAGCGCGGCGATCGCGTTCTTATCCCCGGCATCACGCCCAATTTCGATAGCTACCGATTTCCATTTGAGTCGCAGGCTTTTCCGCGTATTTCCTCGCGTTTCGGCTCGCGCTATCATCCGGTGCTCAAGCGCCGCCGCAAGCATGATGGCCTCGACATCCCCAAGCCCTATGGCACGCCCGTTTATCCTTCAAAAAGCGGCCGCGTGCTTGACGCCGGCTGGAACGAGGTCTAAGGACAAATCGTCATCATTAAGCACAGCAATGGAGAGACGACACGCTATGGCCATCTGTCGAAGATCATGGTCAAAGCCGGCGACCTCGTTCAGCGCGGCAAGACCATGATCGGGCGCGTCGGCTCGACCGGGCTCTCGACGGGGCCGCATCTGCACTTCGAGGTGCGCGACAAGAATGGCCGGGCCGTCAATCCGGTATCGAAGATCGGGAAACGGTAAGCAGCGTTGTGCGCGGCGTCATTTTTGGAGGCTTGGAGATGCAAATATTTGCTAGACTGGCCGAATCATGAAGAAGAATCTGCATCCCCTCTATCGCACCGTCGTTTTTCAGGATGTCTCAGCCAACAAGGGATTCCTGACCCGCTCTGCTGTCGTCGCCAAGGACACCGTCGTTTGGGAGGACGGCAAAACCTACCCGATGGTTAAGCTCGACATTTCCTCTCTCTCACACCCGTTTTACACGGGCCAGCAGAAGGTTCTCGATACTGCCGGCCGTATCGACCGATTCAAGAAGCGCTTCGTCGCGTCTGAAGGCAAGACCGTCGATCGCAAGGTCGCCAAAACCCAAACCAAGCGCCTCGTCCATGTGGGCCATACGGCCAAGCGCGACAAGGTTCTTTCCACTGCCGTGAAGAAGGAAACCAAGAACGCGAAGAAGACCGTCTCGAAAAAGGACAAGCCCGCCAAGAAAGACTAGCCGGCCCTCTCCGAAACGGGCCCCGGCCAGCGTTGGCCGGGGCCCGTTTCTTTCGCCTTAAAATATGGACCCGAAAATTTCCAAACTGGACAACGATTACCGTGAGCTTGAAGGCAAGCTCTCGTCCGGAGGCCTATCCGCCTTGGAATTAAAAGAGCTGGCCGTGCGCCACTCTCAATTGGCGCCGCTGATGGCCAAGGTCCGAGAGTTGTTGCGCATCGAGGGCGAGCTTGAGGGCCTCAAAGCGATGGAGCGGGATGCGGATTTGAAGTCTTTAGCTGAGGAGGAACGACCGCGTCTTGAAGAGCGCTGGAATGCGCTGTCTGCCGACATCGCCGCAGACCTTCTGCCGAAGGACCCCAACGACACGAAAAACTGTTACCTCGAGCTCCGCGCGGGCACCGGCGGCGAAGAAGCGGCGCTGTTTGCCGGGGAACTCTTGCGCGCGTATATGCGCTACTGCGAGATGAAGAACTGGGCAGTCGAGACGCAGGAGTTGAGTTCGAGCGGCAAGGGCGTCAAAGGTGCTGTTATTTTCATCGGCGGGAAGGAGGTTTATTCCTGGCTGCGTTACGAGGGCGGCGTGCACCGCGTTCAGCGCGTGCCCGCCACCGAAGCCTCGGGGCGCATCCACACTTCGACGATCACAGTCGCCGTCATGCCCGAGGTGGAGGAGTCTTCCGAGATCGTCATTCGGCCCGACGAGCTTAAGGTCGATACCTACCGCGCCGGCGGCGCGGGCGGCCAGAATGTCAACAAGGTCGAGACGGCCGTGCGCATCACGCACCTTCCATCCGGCCTCATCGTCGAGTGCCAGGAAGAGCGTTCGCAGGGCCGCAACCGCGATAAGGCGATGAAGCGTCTGTACGCGCTGCTTGCCAACGCCGAACGCGAAAAGGCCGCCGCGTCGGATGCCCAAACGCGCAAGTCTCAGGTCGGCACCGGAGACCGCTCCGAAAAGATTCGCACCTATAATTTCCCGCAATCGCGCGTCACCGATCATCGTCTGGAGCGCTCCTGGCACAACCTGGCTGGAATTATGGAGGGCGACCTGGGCCCGGTCTTCGCGGCCCTGCGCGATGAGCGGCGCCGCCTCCTGATGGCCGAGGCGAAATGACGCCCGTTTTGGATATGGACTCGGCTGAGGCAAGATTTATAGAATATAGCCGCTGTTTAATATTAAGGAGGGAAGTATGACCCCCAGAAAACATGGCGCCGTTGATGCGTTGCCCGCCAAGAAGCAGTCTCGTCCCGATGTTTCCATGCGCCCAAAAGTCTCCGACTATTACGGCTGCAACGTATTCGGCCTGGAGACGATGAAGCTGCTCCTGCCAAAGGAAACTTTCCGCAAGGTTCAAGACTCCGCCGCCAAGGGAAAGCGCCTCGACCTGGACTGCGCGAATGCCGTCGCCTCTGCCATGAAGACCTGGGCGATTCAAAAGGGCGCGACCCACTATTGCCACTGGTTCCAGCCGCTGACAGGCGCTACCGCCGAGAAGCATGACGCATTCATCGACCCGACAGGCAACGGCAAGGTCTTGGAAACCTTCACCGGCCAGATGCTGACCCAGGCCGAGCCGGACGCGTCCTCGTTTCCATCGGGCGGCCTGCGCGTGACGTTCGAGGCTCGCGGCTATACGGCCTGGGATCCGACTTCTCCCGCATTCATCCTTGAGTCGGTCAGCGGCTCTACACTTTGCATCCCGACCTGCTTCGTTTCTTATACCGGCCACGCCTTAGATACAAAGACGCCGCTCTTGCGTTCCATCGACGCGCTCAACAACGCAGCGCTCGGCATGCTGTCGTTGTTTAAGAGCGACGTCAAGAAGGTCATCTCCACGCTCGGCGCTGAACAGGAGTATTTCCTGATCGACAAAGATTACTACGATGCGCGCCCCGACCTTTTGCTTGCGGGCAGAACGCTTTTCGGCGCCGCTTCGCCGAAGGGCCAGCAGCTTGAGGATCATTATTTTGGCGCGATCAAGGATCGCGTGTTCGCCTTCATGACGGATTTCGAAAGCGAGTGCTTCAAGCTCGGCATTCCGCTGAAGACCCGCCACAACGAGGTTGCCCCCCATCAATTCGAGTGCGCCCCCGTCTACGAGGAAGCCAACGTTGCTGTCGATCACAATCAGCTCGTCATGGACATCATGAAGCGGGTGGCCGAGCGCCACGACCTCGCTGCGCTGACCTACGAGAAGCCCTTTGCCGGCATCAATGGGTCGGGCAAGCACAACAATTGGTCGCTCGGCACCGACACCGGCAAGAACCTCCTCTCGCCAGGCGCCACGCCGCATGAGAACCTGCAGTTTCTTGCGATTCTCGTGTCGATCATCAAGGCGGTGCACACCCACGGCCTTCTCCTGCGCGCGGCGATCGCCTCCTCGGGAAACGATCACCGTCTTGGCGCCAACGAGGCTCCACCGGCGATCATGTCCATCTTTCTGGGCGCGCAACTGACGAAGGTCCTCAACGATCTGGAGGCGGGCGTGACGACAAAGGGCACCGATCCGCAGTGGATATCTCTCGGCATCGACCAGATCCCGGCCGTGCTCAAAGACAACACCGACCGCAACCGCACCTCTCCCTTCGCCTTCACCGGCAATAAGTTCGAGTTCCGCGCGGTCGGCGCATCGGCCAACAACGCGATTCCGGTGTCCACGTTGAATACCATCGTCGCGGGTCAGTTTCTTGCCACCAAGCAGGAGATTGACGGCGCGCTCAAGAAGGGCAAGCCTCTTAAGGAAGCCGTCCTCGGCGTTCTGCGGCAGTATTACGCTGAGTCGAAGGCCGTCTGCTTTGAGGGCAATAACTATTCCGAGGAGTGGGTCATCGAGGCCAAGAAGCGCGGCCTGCCCAATGAGAAGACGACGCCGGCGGCGCTCAAGGGATTTGCGCTGAAGAAATCAGTCGCTCTCTTCGCCAAGCTTGGGGTGCTCACCGAAGAAGAGGCGCGCTCGCGCCATCATATCCTCCTTGAAAAATACGCCAAGGACATCGACATCGAGGCCAAGCTGGTTTCAGAGATGGCAACGACGCTCTTTGTGCCGGTCGCCGTCTCCTATCAAAGCGAGTTGTCGCAAGCCTTGAAGTCCTTGATGTCTTCCGGCATCAACGCGCCGGCGCAGACAGCGCTGTTGCGCTCGGTCTCCGAAAAGGTCGAGCGCGCGCTCCTTGCCGTTGATGAGTTGAAACTTGCGCTTTCCAAGGCCGAGGTCGTAGCCGAGGTCGAGGACAAGGCGTTTGCGTACTGCAATCAGGTCAAGCCCCTGTTTGATAAGGTGCGCGTCGAGGTTGACGCGCTCGAGCTTCTGTTGCCGGCCGATTCATGGCCGCTTCCAAAGTATCGCGAAATGCTTTTCCTGATGTGAGCATGACCAGCAAAGACGAGGTTTTAAAGGCGTTGTCGAAATGCATCGAGCCCGAGCTTCATAAGGATATCGTCACACTCGGCATGGTGCAGAATCTCGTCGTGGACGGGGGAGCGGTGAGCTTTGACTATGTGCTCACCACCCCCGCCTGTCCGCTCAAAGGCATGATGCAGCTTGAGGCGGAGGAGGCGGTCAAGAAGGTCGTTGGCGTCTCCTCAGTCAAGATCAATATGACCGCATCCGTGAAGAAGGATGCAAGGCTTGCGAACATTCTGCCGTCCGGCATCAGGAACCTGATCGCCGTCGCCGCCGGCAAGGGCGGTGTGGGCAAGTCCACTGTCGCTTCCAACATCGCGGTAGCGCTGGCCCTCGACGGCGCGCGCGTGGGCCTTCTGGACGCCGACATCTACGGCCCGAATCAGCCCCAAATGATGGGCGTCTTGAATTACAAGCCGATCGCCGACGCCGACAACAAGATCGAGCCTGCCGAAAACCACGGGGTCAAGCTTATGTCCATGGGCTTTCTCATGGACCCCGATGCTCCCGTGATCTGGCGCGGACCGATGCTGCATGGCGCTATCACCCAGTTTCTTAAGGACGTGAAGTGGGGGGAGCTCGACTATCTCATTCTCGATCTGCCGCCGGGCACGGGAGACGTGCAATTGACTTTGTGCCAGACCGTGCCGATTGCGGGCGCCGTGATCGTGACGACCCCTCAATCGATCGCTCTCTCCGACGTGCGCAAGGCCGTGGCCATGTTCAAGAAGCTCAATGTGCCGATACTCGGCGCCATTGAGAATATGTCCGGATTTATTTGTCCCTCCTGCTCGACTGAGAGCAAGATATTTGCCGATGGAAGCGCCGCCGCGCTGAAGAATAATTTCGGCATCGAGCCGCTCGGCGGCATCCCTCTAGACCCGCAGATTTGCCAAGCTTCCGAAGACGGAAAGCCAATCGTCCTCGCGCACCCTGATTGCGTCCCGGCCAGGGCCCTGCGCGAAGCCGCGCGCAAAGTTGCCGCCGCGGTCAGCGTGCGCAATGCGGCCAGCCGCCCGATCGAAATCAAGCTTGTCAATGCCTAAGGAGAAATTATGACAACTGCCACTGCCGTGCCGGAAACGACGCCGATCGCCGCCGGGGCCCTCGCTCCTGACTTCAAATTGCCCGATTCGGAAAAGAAAGATTGGACTTTGTCCGAGTTTAAGGGGAAAAAGCCCG
>CAZGVK010000028.1:0-9574 GCA_964529095.1 uncultured Elusimicrobia bacterium | reverse complement strand
GGCGAATCTCCCGCTCGCCGCGATTGTTGTCCGCAGGCACGCCCTCATGATCGAGGAAGGTAAAGAGATGATTGCGATACTTGACGAGCCGCTTGACCAGTCTCTTTGCGTCCGCGTCCTTCCACACCGCCGTGATGATCTAATCGAGCCTCATGTCCAGTCGCCTGCGGCGAGAATCGAATTCGACCGGAGAGAGCCCCTCGCGCTTGCTCAGTCGCAGCGCGTCAAGTATCAATCGTTTGAGTTTCCTGCGAAATAAAATCCAACCGGGCGATTGATTGCGGAGGTCCACCTTCTTGAGTTCCCGGAGCAGATGCACGAAACACTTTTGTTTGAAGGCCGCTATGACGTATTCATAGGGTCCCCAGAAATCAGAAATCAAGATTCCGGCAAAAGCTTCCGTGAAGAACTTCCTGATGGCCGGTTCACCCCGAGAGCGGTCTATCATGTAGTAGGTCGCCGTGCTCGTCGTAAAACACCACAACCAATGCAGTATCCCGGAAACTCGCCAGCCGGTTTCGTCGGCGCAAATGAAAGCGCCAGCCTTGACCTCTCGGCCAATCTGCTCGTACCAGGGATACAGGATTTCTTGCAGCCGGTACCACATCTGCACCAGGCCGCCCGCGCTCATCATGAAATGCAGATGGCAGTTGAGCAAAAGAAGGATTTGCGATAACGTATTGCCCAGGCCGTAGTGCAACCAGGCCGACAGCACCAGGAGTTGGTTGCCGATCGTCGAGCCTGGCAAGGCGTCGAGGATCACAGGCTCAACGATTTTCTTGCAGTGGCGGCAATAGGAGCCGCAGATCGTATGCTCCGTGACCTCGGGCTCTCTCTCGGGGATGTCCTCAATGATGCGCTTGCGCCGACGGCAAGGCTTCTTGCTGAGTGCACCGCCGCAGTCAGGACAAATATCGAGAATATGTTCTTTGCGGTCAGTAATCTCGGGCGGTGTCGAGCGCCGGGAGCCGGCATGACCTTCCTTTTGCCCGGGTTTGCGCGGGCGTTTATTGACCGGAGGCTTCTTGTAGATGGGTACCATGCCCGAAGGTGTGGAAGGATGGAGCTGCTTCTGTCCCGTGACTTTCTCAACGAATTGGGCGGACGCTTCCAGAAGAACACCGACCACCACTTCTCGTCCTTGATCGCAAATTGCCTCGGCTTCTTGTCGGCTCAGTGAGCGCTTGCGCGCCAACAGTTCCTGGCAGAGTTGTTCCGGCAATTTCTTCGTTAGCGATTCACCAGGAGGCTGGGCCGTCGGGGCGCAGCGAACCTTCGCTGCGGCAGGGGTTCGCGTGTCCCGCGTGAGCACGCTCTCAGGCATGGGTGAGAATGTCGCGGAAGTCCTTGCGCAAGGGGTAGAGATAGACGTCCTTGATCGGGACTTGGAGTGTACGGTCACGGTCCTGGCGGCTGCGTCCCTGGGTCTGGCCGACGCATATCCAGTTGGCGGCGCGATAACAGGTCCCCTTGAAGCGGGATCGGTCGACGAAGGTTTCCACGAGGTGAACGGGATGGCCGTACTTGGCTTGCCAGTCGGCGCTCAAGCGTTGGAGGGTAAGGGCAAGGAGGTGGCTGGCGAGATGCGGAACTCGGACCCAGGGCAGGATCAGGAATCGGGTGTTATTCGTGGTCCAGTTCAGTCGCTTGGCGCGAGTAGCGTCGTCCCAGCCGATGAACCGGTCGCGAGAAGCCGCCTTCCAGGCGGCGGCACCGAAGAGCAGGCACGCCACGTCTCGTCCATGACGGTCGCGCACCAAGTAAGCGAGGTTCTCCCCAACCGGGCCGCGGTGCCCCAGGTAATGGTGACGTGCGAGGAGGCGGGAGAAGGTTAGGTAGGCAGGATGCCTGGCGTGGAGTGGCTCAACAGTCACTGGAGTAAGTTCCCGCAGACTCGCGGTAATAGGTGCCGGTAGGTTCTCGAGCCCGGGGAGTTCGGGAGGAGGCAGTCTACGCCGTGTCGGTTTGCGCCTGGGAAGCGGGAGGGTGATCACGCCGCGTCGGTGCAGTTTTAGCAAGAGCGTGTAGGCAGCCATGTCTTTGGGCCGCCCGGCTCCCGTGCGCCAGTCCCACGCGAGAGCGAGCTCTTGTGAGAGACGCTTACGATGCCAGTCCGGATGGGAAGCGATGAGTATCCGAATCTCGATTAAGTTCTGCTCGGTGAGAGAGCGGCCCTGCATGTGGAAAGGTTCCTGCACAGACAGGAGGGTAACAAAGCAGGTGAATGGAAGTCCAGCAAAATCTTTTGGATGGAAGCAGCCGCAGAAGAACGAGAAGAGCTTCTCGTCGGGAACTTCAGACGGCTAAAGTCTTACGAATATTGATGGTGGCGAAAGGGGGAGAATGATTAAAACTGAACAGATTAACGGAACACGAGGAATCGCCTTTCACGCGGCTTATGAGCAGTTCCTTTTGCGGTGCGATTCCCAAAATCTATCGCCTGGAACCGTCGCCTGGTATCGGCAGATATTGGGAGGCCTCGAGCGCTTCCTTGCCGGTCGGTACGAGATACTGCACATGGAAGAGATTTTGCCCAGTCACATCCGGGCCTATCTGAGCGAGCGTAAAGCGCGCGGCATTTCTTCCGAGACGACGCACCGCACTTACGGCGGTCTGCGATGCTTCTTCAAGTTCCTCAAGCGCGACAGCATTATCCCGAGCGACTCGATGCTGCTCGTGGAAAAGCCGCGGCGCGAACGGCATCTGATCCAACCGCTGAGCTCGGCACAAGTTCTGGCGCTGCTTGATCAGTTGGAGAGCCGGAGCTTTCTGGGCCTCAGAAACCGGCTGGCGATGCTCCTGATGCTCGACTCCGGCCTGAGGCTTTCCGAGATCCTGACCCTGCGGCAGTGCGATGTGGACATGGGGGCCGGCTCGCTTCTGGTCATGGGGAAGGGGCGCAAAGAGCGGAAGGTCCCATTCGCGAGCGTGACTCGCAAGGCGCTTGAGTCTTACCTCCGGTTGCGGCAGCGTATTCAAACGGACAGCGGCCTGTTGATCGTCAGCCAGTATGGCCAGAGGCTCACAAGCCGTCATATTCAGCTCCTGGTTCGCCGCCTGGGCCGCAATGCGGGTATCCAGGGGGTTCGCGTCTCGCCGCACACCTTGCGCCACACCTGCGCGACGCAGTACATCCGAAACGGGGGGGACCCGTTCAGCCTTCAGGCGATCCTGGGACACTCGACCCTGGAGATGGTCCGCAACTACGTTAACCTGGCCAACCGGGACGTTTACGACCAGCATAAGAAGTTTTCGCCGATGGACCGTCTTTTATCTCCGGTGATGCCGGGAAACGAAGGAAGCGCTCCTACGGCGTAAGGCCGACGGCCTGGATTCGATCGGGTCGGCGGCTCTGGTAAGATTGCTAAAATGGGGACCCCGAATGACGAATAAGAAAGACGTGCTCAAGACCCACGCGCGGACCGGCTTTTTGGCGCTTCTGGCCGAAATCAAGGGCTGTATCCAGACCGCCCAAACTCGGGCCGTGCTCTCCGTCAATTCGGAGCTTGTCCGTCTTTATTGGGACATCGGGCGTATCATTCACGAGCGCCAAGGCCGCGAAGGTTGGGGCGCGGGCGTCATTCCCCGATTGGCTCTCGAACTCCACAACGAGCTTCCCGATCTTAAGGGCTTCTCGGAGCGGAACATCAAGCGTATGCTGACGTTCTATCGGGCCTATCCGAACGCAATTGTGCCGCAGGCTGCGGCACAATTGGCGTCGCCATCAAAAGTGCCGCAGCCGGCGGCACAAATGAAGGACCCAATTCTTTGCTCGATCCCGTGGTTCCATCACATACTTCTCCTGGAGAAAGTGAAAGATCAGGGGGCGCGCCGCTGGTACATGGAACAGACGGTCGCCAATGGTTGGAGTCGGCCGATCCTAGGCTTAATGATCGAGGCCAAATCTCACGTCCGTCAAGGCAAGGCCGTCGCTAATTTTAAGGAGCGCTTGCCCGCTCCGCAATCGGATCTCGTGCAGCAGGCCTTGAAAGACCCGTACATCTTCGACTTCCTGACGCTGTCCGAGCCGTTCCATGAGCGGGAGCTGGAGACTACCCTTATCAGGCACCTTGAGAAGTTCCTGCTCGAACTCGGACAGGGCTTCGCCTTCGTCGGCCGGCAAGTTCATCTTTCCGTCGGCGACGAGGACTTCTACGTCGATCTGCTCTTCTATCATCTGCGCTTGCGCGCTTTCGTCGTCATCGAATTGAAAAAGGGGGAGTTCAAGCCCGAGTACGCGGGAAAGCTGAACTTCTACTGCAACGTGATCAACGACAAGATGCGCCATGCCGATGACCAGCCGACCATCGGGCTGATCCTTTGTCAGAGCCAGAATCGTCTACTGGCCGAATACAGCTTAGCTGGAATCAAGCAGCCGATCGGCGTTTCGACCTATGAGCTTACTCGCGCTTTACCGGCGTCTCTGAAGTCGGCGTTGCCGACCGTCGAAGAGATCGAAGCGGAACTCGATCCGGATACGGCAGGCAAGCCTTCTGGCGATGACCGTGCGGGAAAGGCAGGAGATCAGAAGCGCTTGCCCGTTGAGTCGGCTGGGAAGAAGGCTAAAAAAGAAGCGCGTCGCTTCTGGTGCAAGCGGTGTTTGCGCTGGCTGGAGCACGATACCGGCCGATGTCCGCTGTTCCCTTTCGTGGAAGGCGTCAAAAAATGGGACGAATGCTCCTGTCTCACCCATACTTGTTGCGATGCTAAGGCGTCCGGGATCAAGCGCACTCGAAAAACATCAGTGAAGTACAAAGACTTGTAGAGGGCATGGTGGTAGGTGAGAGATAAAGCAAAGGCCAAGACGAAGCCCAAGCCGGTTAAATACGAGCTATTTGAAAACGGCCTAGATTTTATCCTCTCCGGGCTTGAGCACCTCAGCACGAAGCCACTGAATAAGCGTGCTTATAAGTTCGGTGTTCTACACCTGGCGGCTGGGATCGAACTCATCCTGAAGGAACGGCTTCGCCGGGAACACTGGAGCCTTCTGTTCGAGAACGTAGACAAGGCCAATGCTGCCGCCCTGGCAAGCGGTGTCGTCTTTAGGCCCCGCTGTAAGGGGAAAAAGCGCGTTTGTAGAACTAAATGGCCAAAAATGAATGATATTTAGATAAATTTACTTGCATTTTTGCCATTCCGGGGCTATGATTTTAGTGTCCGAGGAACCCATGAAGAACATAGAAAAACTAAAAGAAGCTATGGCGCCGGGCCGCGTCTATCGACGGCAGGACTTGGAAGGGCTTTCGGCCGCCGTCGACCGAGATCTCAAGACACTCGTTGCTTCCGGAGAGGCCCGGAAGCTTTCCGGCGGCTTGTATTGCCGGCCCAAGCCGAGCCAGTGGGGCATACTGCCTCCTGAAGATCGGGAGCTTGTCCGCGCTTTTCTCAAGACCGACGACTTCCGATTGACCTCTTACAACGATTTCAACGTCCTCGGGTTGGGGCTGACCCAGGTCTACAGCGTCTACGTCGTCTACAATCACAAGCGAACGGGAGACTTTACGCTTGGCGGGAAGGAGTTTCAGTTCCGCCGCGTCCCGGCATATCCCACTGGCGACGTCGAGCCGGAGTACCTGCTCGTCGACATGCTGAATAATCTCCGACGGCTTCCAGACAATGTCGAACTCGTCCTCCGGAACTTAAAGAAGGGTGTTCAGACCTTCGACCGGACCAGGGTCCTCGACTGCCTCGAGCGTTACGGAAGTCCCGCGGCGAAACGTCTGCTTCGGGAGGCCTATGCCTAATTTCTTGCACAAACTCGACGACGCGAAGGAGCTTTTCAACGTCATCGCTGGTGAAAAGAACCTCCTTCCGGCTGTGGTTGAGAAGGACTATTGGATCATGCACTGCCTTTGGGGTCTCCAAAAGTTGGAGCTCCAGTTCGAGATGAAAGGCGGCACATCCCTGTCGAAGGGCTGGGGCGTCGTCGACCGTTTCTCGGAGGACATCGACATCCGCTTCGATGCTCCGGCCTCTCTTAATCTCAAGGGCGACAAGCCGGCTCACATTGCGGCGCGCTTCGCCTTCTACGATGACTTAGCCGCGCGGATCAAGATCGATGGCATCGCTGCCGAGCGCAACCGCAGCTACGACGACCTGAAGGCGCAAAATGGCGGGATCAGCTTGAAGTATCACTCCCACTTCCCGCCGACTGCGAAGCTGAAGCCCGAGGTGCTCCTCGAGGTCGGCTTCGACAAGACGGCGCCCAACGAGCCGCGCGACTTTGGCAGTTGGGCGTTGGACCGCGCACATGAAAAGAAGGCCGACGTGATCGACAATCGGGCGCTCGGTGTCAGGTGCTTCAACCCCGAGTACACCTTCGTCGACAAGATTCAGACGATCTGCCGCCGTTTCCGTCAGCACCGGGACCGCAACGACCCCGGGAAAGACAAGCCGCAGTTTTTTCTGCGGCACTACTACGACTTGTACATGCTTCTGGAGGTCCCCCGCGTGAAGGCCTTCGTCGGCACGGACGATTACGAGGCATACAAGAAGCAGAAGCTCAAGACGACGGACGCGGCCGAGTTCGCGACGCGCGCAGGGTTCTTGCTCGAAAGTCCGGAGACCTACGCGCTCTTCGAGGAAGAATTTCAAGCCATGAACGCCATGCTGACGCCGCCGCGGCCGAAGTTCGCCGACATCATGGCCCGGATACGGGAGCGCGCTCCGAAGCTCTGAGAATGGCCAAGACTTTCTTCACGGCCGACATGCACATCAATCACGCCAACGTGATCAAGTATTGCACGCAAGCGGAAAATTTGCCGCTGTGGAAGTCGTGTCCAGAGTGGTGATTTTGGACCTACGGTGGACACTGTTTGGCTCTCGACACGATGGCGCAAATGCTGGAAATCGTCACGCGCCTCCCGGAAGCGCTCTGCGTCAATACGGACCGCTGCGCATCCGCCGTCACGACCGACCTTCTCGCGACCCACGAGGCCATAACGCTCATGAAAAATGGCGTGCCCTTCCGCAATGCTTATCGGCAAGTCGCCGCCCGCGCCCGCGCGGCAGGCGCGCCGCAGCCGGTTCTCAATGTCGAGCTGCCCTTTCATCTCGGCGCTCCCGGACGTACTGACTGGAAGTTCCTGAAAGCAGAGAATGCCCGCGCCTCGCGCCGCGCGGATGCCGCCCGCCGCGCCCTCGAAAAAGCCTGGTTGGCGCTGCTTTAAACGACATTGCTCCTCAGTTGAGTTTTCGTCGGGCATGATGCAGTGGTATTGAAAACTGATTAAATCGACAGACAAAACGTCGACCTCAACCAGGTTAAGGCGTACAACGACGCTTACGGCTACGACGAGGGTGACCGGGTGCTTAAGGGGCTCGCGCACCTCGGTGCCGAGCTCAAGAAAGTGGCAAAGGGGAAGCCGGGCTCGGCGTTCGTCGTGGACCGCCGCAAGGACTAACCGGCCTGTCATGCATGTTCCAAAGCCGCATCCAGCGATTGATGATTGCTAGAATAGTCCATGAAACGACACCTGCTCTCGATGGCCCTGCTGTTCGGCACCTTCCCTCTCGACACACACGCCGCCACCGTCAAGAACCCCGACACCTACACCTATCTGACGCTCTCCGAAGCGGACAGCTTGGACCCGGCCTGGGCCTACGACACGGCCAGCCACAACATTCAGCTCAACATCTACGAACACCTTTTTGCCTACGACAAGTCCTCAACGGAGAAGCTGGTCCCCCTCATCGCCGAGAAGGTGCCCACGCGCGCCAACGGCCTCATCTCGCCGGACGGCAAGACCTACACCATCCCCCTGCGCAAGATCATTAAATTCCATGACGGCTCGCTGCTGACCCCCGAGGACGTGCGCTACTCCCTCCTGCGCTTCATGCTCTACGATCGGGCGGCCGGACCATCCTCGCTCCTGCTTGAACCCCTCACCGGAAACCCCTCCACGCGCGATACCAAGGGAACACCCCGTTCCGATATGTGGGCGGCCGCGACTACGGCCGTCAGTCTGTCTGACGACAAGCTGATTCTGAAGCTGCCTCACCCTAACGCGCCGCTTCTCTCCGTCCTCGCCTCGTTCTCTCCCATCGTGTCTAAAGCCTGGGCGGTGAAGAACGGCGACTGGGACGGGCGCGAGGAGACCTGGCTCAAGTACAACAACCCCCAGAAGCAAGCCTCTCCGTTCTACAAGCAGGCGATGGGTTCGGGACCATTTAAGCTCGAGCGCTGGGACAACCGCACGAAAGAATTCATTCTCACCCGTTTCGATGACTACTGGCGTGGGCCGGCCAAGCTCAAGCACGTCATCGTCAAGGGCGTCAATGAGTTCGGCACGCGCAAGCTTATGCTCCAGGCCGGCGACGCGGACGCCATCTACGCCGACCGCCCGCTCATCACTCAATTGGAGGGCATGCCGGGCGTGAAGATCATCGACGACCTCCCCACCATGGAGATGAATCCGGTAGTCTTTTTCACCTTCGACATAAACCCCGTGGCGAACTCCTTCATCGGCTCCGGCAAGCTCGACGGCGAAGGCATCCCCTCGAACTTCTTCGCCGACAAAGACGCGCGTAAGGCCTTCGCCCACTCGTTCAACTACAACGGCTTCATCTCCGATGTCCTGCGCGGAAAAGGCACCCAGGCCACGGGCGTCATCCCCAAGAGCCTGCCGGGCCACAACCCGAAGGGCCGCGTCCACAGCTTCGACCTCAAGAAGGCGGAGATGCACTTCAAGAAAGCGTTCGGCGGCAAGATCTGGGACACGGGATTTACGCTCACTCTCAGCTTCAACTCCGGCAACATCCCCCGCCAGACCATCTGCCAGATTTTGAAGCGCAACATCGAATCGCTCAATCCCAAATTCAAGATCGATGTCCGGGCCGTGGAGTGGCCGACATTTCTCGACGCCACTAATGCGCACAAGCTGCCCATCTTCGTCATGGGCTGGAACGCCGACTATCCCGATCCCCACAACTTCGCGTTCCCATTGCTCCACTCCCTCGGCAGCTTTCCGGAACGCCAGCGCTACAAAAACCTCGAATTCGACAAACTGGTCGAGACCGCCAACGGCGAGATCAACCAGGCAAAGCGCATCGCGATCTACCACAAACTTCAAAGTCTCGCCTTCGATGATGTTCCCAACTTCGTGATCGCCGACACGGTGCGCTACCGGACTCAGCGCGACTGGGTGAAAGGCTGGTATCACAATCCCATCATCGCGGACTCTCCCTACGGGAGTTATTACTACACCATCTGGAAGGAGTAGCGTCGCGGCGGCTGCCTGTCCCTAGCGTCGAAGCGAAGGGCTGAACGACGAAGCTCGACTGACGGGAACAATCCGGGGGGCGAGGGGGGCACGTCTTCATACGATCCAACCCACCAAATTGTTCCGTGTCTTATGTCGGCCCGACCATCGCCAATCAAAATCGAACTCGTCCTACCGGCTAGTGCAACACTCGCAGTGTGAGAAGGTCACGCTGTAAGGCGGCGTAAATAAATAAAGGTGGCAAATTGAATTATGTTGTCGGCCGAACTAGAAGCATTAACTTGATACCTTGATTTATTACCGACTACTAAGGAGCAGGTGTACACGTGTACACCTACGAGAGGACACGGTGT